>CANHKH010000388.1 GCA_947460165.1 Comamonadaceae bacterium | reverse complement strand
GGTGCTGGCCGGTGTGCGCCAGCTCATCTTGGATGCCCACCCCTCGGCCCAGGGCATCGCCTTGACCGGCCTGCTCAGAAGCGCCGGTGGCTTGTCGCGCGAGAACTGGTCGTTTGACGCCGCCTGGACCGACGCGCAAGGCGCGCACCGCCACCGCCTCATGCTCATGCGCGACGCCGCAGGCACCTTGCTGCACACCGACCGCGCCCGGGAGTGCGCGGTGCTCAAGGCGCTGGAACACACGGCCGTGCCGGCCCCCCACATTTTTTGGATGGACGAGCAAGGCCAGCGCCTGGGCGCGCCCTCGGTGGTCATGGAGCGCATGCCAGGCGCGTGCGACTACATGGTGCTCAATGGCCAGGCCCCGCTGGCGGCCCGCTTGTCCTTGGCGCAGGACTTTTTGGCCTTGATGGCCACCATCCACGCGGTGGACTGGCGCGCCCTGGGCTTGGGCGAGCGTTTGGGTGTGCCCGAAGGCCCGCCCTCGCTGCGCGACCTGGCGCACTGGGAGGGCGAGTACCGCCGCGCTCAACTCGAGCCCCACCCCGAGCTGGACTACGTGCTGAGCTGGTTGCGCCGCCGTGCGCCCCAGGCCGAGGCCTTGGTCTTGGTGCACGGCGACTTCAAGCCTGGCAATGCGCTGATCGACCAGGGCCGCATCACCGCCAAACTCGACTGGGAAACCGCGCAGCTGGGCGACCCGCTGGAAGACCTGGGCTGGGTCACCAACCCGGTGCGCAAGCGCGAGCACCAAATCCCTGGCCACTGGGAGCGGCGCGAGATCGTTCAAGCCTACCGCGAACGCACGGGCCGCCAAGTGGCCGAAGCCGACCTGCTGTGGTGGAACGTGTTTTCATGCTGGAAGCTGTCCATCATCCAGCTCACCGCCGTGGCCGAGTTCGTGGCCGGGCGCTACCACCGGGTGTTCCAAACGCCCACTTGGCTGTACCGACCCATGTTCCAAATGATGGAGGCTGCCTCATGAGGCCCAGTGTGCAAGAGCAACTCCAGGGCACTTGCCGCATTCTTGAAGACGTGGTCGCGCCCTGCGTGAACGACCCGCTGGCCCGCACCCTGCTGGACGGCGTGGTGGCCAACCTGCGCATGCTCACCGCCGCCATGCCTGGCGTGGCGCCCTTTTTGCGCCAAGACAACCAGGCCACCGGCCAGTTGCTGGCGCAGCTGAGCCGCTCAGTCAGCCCGGAACTCGCCGAGCGCGTGGCGCTTGCGCTGGCCACGCCCGAGCCCGATGTGGCCGATATGGCTGCGCTGGACGCGCACAACCACCTGCTGCGCGAGCTCATGGCCGAGGCCGTGTGCAGCGCGCAGCTCACACCCGAGCAGCACCACGCCGTGGTGGCGCACATGAGCGCGCGCGCTTCCCGCATGCCCATGCGCTACGTGGCCACTGCCCCCAGTCCATCTTCCCAAGTTAAAAATTAAGCCATGCTGACCCCCCTTGACGACACGCTCTGGCACCAACTGCCCACCACCTTTGACCACGTCTGGACCAGCGACCCGCGCTGGTTCGACCGCTTCTGGTTTGCCATTTACTCGCCCGATGGCCGGGTGGCCATTCAGGTCACCATGGGCGCGTACCGCAACATGAACGTGATGGACGGCGGCGCCGTGGTCATCGTGGGCGGGCGCCAGTACAACCTGCGCGTCTCGCGCGCCTTGCACCGCGACGCCAACACCGTGTGCGGCCCCTTGAGCGTGCGCGTGGCAGAGCCCCTCAAGGCCTTTGACCTGCTCATTGCCCCTGGCGAGCAGGCCGTGCACGGCGAGATTCACTGGGAGTGCGTGGAGCCCGCCCACGAGGAACACCCCCACTACACCCGGCTGCAGGGCCGCACCGTGGAAGACTACAGGCGCTTTGACCAAATTGGCCAGGCCACCGGTTGGCTGGAGGTAGAGGGCCGGCGCATAGAGATTGACCGCTGGTGGGCCTGCCGCGACCACTCCTGGGGCGTGCGACGCGGCATGGGTGTGTCCGAGCCGGTCACGGGTCCCAAGCTCTCGCTGGCCGAAAAAGGCCACGTCATGTCTTTTTTGTTTTTCTCCACCGACACCATGAGCGGCTCTTTGCTCTTTTCCGGCCGGGGCGACGATGTGCCCTACACCACCGGCGTGGTCACAGACCGCCACACCCAAGCCCAGCTGCACGCCTCCAAAATCAAGCTGGAGGTCGAGCTCCACGAAGGCACGCGGCGCTTCAAGCGCTGCGGCGTGCGGGTCAGCCTGGAAGACGGGCGTGAGCTGAACCTGGCCGTGCAGGCGCGTGGCGCCTCGATTGCCATGCAAGGCCTGGGCTACAGCGGCGGCTACAACGACGGCCAGGGCCTGGGCGCCTGGCGCGCAGACCAGCACATGGAGCACGACATCTGGGACGTGTCCCATCCCTCCAAAGTCGTGTTCCCCAACGGCACGCACAAGGAACATTGGCACCGCATCCAGCCGGTCAGCTTGCAGACCGAGCTGGACGGCCAAGTCAGCCAGGGCTCGGGCAGCATGACGCTGACCATCGCGGGCAAGCTGCCAGCGCACTTGCAACTCCAGGCTTAAAGCCCAGCGAGCACGCCACACCCATGCGCACAGGTTTGTTGTCAGAATGCTTGCGGCCCGGGGACCGCATCCTCTTGGGTCAGGCCGTGGCCGAGCCGGTGGGCCTGGTGCAAGAGCTCTTCGAGCTGGCCCCCCGCTTGGGACCGCTGCAGGTGTTTGCTGGCTTGTCGCTCAACCCCGCCTGGGCCGGCCCCGTGCCAGAGGCCTTGGCCATCAGCACCTATTGCGGCTTGGGGACCCTGCGCAAGCAGGTGTCCAGCGGCCGCGCCCGCGTGGTGCCGGCTTCGCTGTCGCAGCTGTCGGCCTTCATGGCCTCGGGCAAGCTCGCTGTGGACGTGGTGATGCTGCAAGTCACCCCCGCCGATGCCCAGGGCTTTCACAGCCTGGGCTGCACCTGGGACTATGTGTGGGATGCGGTGCAGACCGCGCGTGTGGTGGTGGTCGAGGTCAACGCCCGTTTGCCGGTCACCCGCTGCAGCGCACGCCTGCACACCAGCGAAGTGGTGGTGGCGCACCACAGCGATTCGGTCTTGCTCCAATCTCCCCCAGAGCCGCCCAACGAGGTGCAGCGCCAAGTGGCGCGCCAGGTGGCCACCTTGGTGCCCGATGGCGCCACCGTGCAGCTGGGCATAGGTGGCTTGGCCATGGCCGTGGGTCAAGCTTTGCGCGACCGCCGGGGCTTGAAGATACGCTCAGGCATGGTGGGCGACTGGTTTTTGGACCTGCTGGCCAGCGGCGCCATAGACACCCACACCCCCGACGCTTGCCTGGCCTCGCTGGCCGTGGGCAGCCAGCTGCTTTACGACTCTTTGTCGGTCGACGGCGTGCTGGGCTTTGCGCCGCCCTCGCAGCTGGTGCAGCCGGTGGCGGGCTCGCCTTACATGGCCATCAACTCGGCCATCGAGGTCGATCTGTGCGGGCAGGTCAACGCCGAGTTGTTGGGCGACCGCTACGTGGGCACCATAGGCGGGCAAGTCGATTATTTCCGGGCGGCCAGGCGTTCAGTGGGCGGCCTGGCCATCTTGGCCCTGCCTGCCACCACCGGCCAAGCGGGCAGCGCAGGCAAGAGCCGCGTGGTCAGGCGCTGCGCCCATGTCAGCACCGCGCAAAGCGACGTGGACGTGGTGGTCACCGAGCACGGCGTGGCGGACTTGCGCGCCACCTCGCTGGCCGAACGGCAGCAGCTGCTGGCGGCCATTGCCAACCCGCAAGAGCGCGCCGCCTTGCAAGGCCCCGCCTCATGAGTAGGCAGCGTGTCTTTACAGGGGCCAAGCTGCTGGCGATTTGTGCCCGGCAAGGGGCCAGCCCTCACCCCCACCATCGCCGGCAGGCCGGCTCCTAGAGCGGCGCTGCAGCGGCCCTCCATTCATTGACATCGACCATGCCACACACCTTC
>CANHKH010000387.1 GCA_947460165.1 Comamonadaceae bacterium | reverse complement strand
TGCTCACGCTGACCGTGGGCACGTCGATGTCGGGAAAGTTTTGCACCTTCATGGCGCCAAAGCCCACCATGCCGGCAAAGCTGAGCAGGACAAAAACCATCAAGGCCGGGATGGGGTTGCGGATGGACCAGGCTGAAACGTTCATGGGCGGGGTCTCGGTTCAGGTCCGGGCTCAGCGCGCAGCAGGCGCTGGGGCGGTGGCGGCAGAGGGCGTGCCCTCGGCCACCTTCACCACATCACCGTCGTTCAAAAAACCGGCGCCTTGCGTCACCACACGGGCTGCGGGCGCCAGGCCAGAGACAATTTCTACGCGCTCGCCCAGGCGCCTGCCAGTGACCACCTTGACCTCGCTGACGCGTTGGTCAGGCTGGAGCACAAAGACAAACTCAAAACCGTCGCGCACCACCAATGCACGCTGCGGCAGCGTGAGCGCCTGCGAATCGCCCAGCTTGAACTCACCGCGCGCAAACATGCCGGGGCGGGCAGCGCCTGGGCTCAGCTGCAGCGGCGGCAGGTCCACGTACACCAGGGCCGAGCGGGTTTGCGGGTCCACCGTGGGCGCGAGCATGCGCACCCGCCCTTGCACTTGGCTCCCAGTGGCCGTGGTCAGCAGCACGGGTGTGCCCGGTTTGAGGCGGGCCAGCTCCGTGGCCGTGACCTCGGCGCGCCACTCCAGCCGGCCATCAAGGATCAAGCGGAACAACTCGGTGCCAGGGCCGGCCACCGCGCCCACCGTGGCCAGGCGGGCAGAAATCACGCCCGCCGCAGGCGCCAGCACCTGGGCTTGCCGGGCCCGCAGCTGCTGGGCCGACAGCATGGCCTGAGCCGCCTCTTGACGGGCTTGCGCGGTCTGCGCGGCGGTGAGGTACTGGCTGATTTGCTGGTTGCTCAGCGCGCCAGAATCTTGCAGGCTGCGGGCGCGCTCGGCGTTGGCCCGCGCGTCGGTGGCGTTGGCCTGGGCTTCGAGCAGCACGGCTTGCGCCTGGGCCACATCGGCCTGCACACTCTCGCTGGCAAACACGGCCAGCACCTGGCCGGCGCGCACCACGTCGCCCACCCCCGCGCGCAAATCTTGCAGGCGCAGACCTTGGGTCTCGGCGCTGATGATGGCCTCTTGCCAAGCAGCAATGTTGCCGTTGGCCGCCAGCGTGACGGGCAGGCGCAGGGCCTCGGGCTGGCCCACCGCCACCGTGAGGGCGGGGCGGCTGGCCGCAGGTGCAGCGGGTGCAGCAGTGGCTGGTTTGGCAGAAGTTGCAGCTTGACTGCCAGCGCGCTGGCGTGTGGCCCACAGCGCCAGCGCGGCCAACAAGGCCACGCCAGCCAGCAGCAATAAAACACTTCGAGGGGACAGCTTGTTCATGGCCATGGGGAGCTCAATCAGTCTTAAAAAAATGGACGCCACATGGATTCACGCCCATGGCGCCGGTCAGCTGTTCAGCGCTTGGGGTCATGGCCGTGCCGTGAGCGCAGCCGGGGCTTGGGCCAGCAAGGCAGGCGACCATCCGCCGCCAACGGCCCGGTACAAAGACACATGGGCCGCACGCACCTGGGTCTGCCACTCGGCCAGGCTGACCTCGGCGGCCAGCATCTGGCGGCGCGCCTCTTCGAGCTCCAGCAAGCTGGCCAACCCAGCACGGTGGCGCGCTTGGGTGCCTTCCAAGAAAGCGCGGTAACCGGCCACAGCCTCTCGCACCTGAGGGCCGCGCTCGGCCGTGCTCTGCAAGTTGACCAAGGCAGACTCAACCTCGCGCACGGCTTGTCGCACGCGTGCGGTGTACTGGGCGGCGGCCTCCTCGTAGCGCGCTTGGGCCAAGGTGAGCTGGGCGGCGCGGCGCCCCCCGTCGAGCAAGGGCAGCGTGAGCGACAGCGGCCCCAAAGACCAGGTGGCGGACTCGGGCGAGGCCTGGCCTGCACGCAAAGCCGCGCCACCCACAAAACCCGTGAGTGCGACGCGGGGAAAGCGCTGGGCGTCGGTGCTGGCGATGTCGGCACGAGCCGCTTGCAGTGCGCGCTCGGCGCTGTACACATCGGGGCGCTGCGCCAAGGCCTGGGCGGGCACGGGGTTCAGGCTCAGGGGCGGCAGTGTCAGCACATCGGCCGCAGGCAGGCCGGCCAAACGCTGGCGCAGCTCAGGCTCGGGCCAGGCCGTCAGGGCCACCAGCGCCTGGGTTTCCAGCTCGCACTGGGCGCGCTGCTGCTGCACGCGGCTGGCGGCATCGGCCGCGCTGGCGCGGGCCAGGCCCGCCAGCGCAGGCGCAGTCAAGCCGGCCTGGCGTGCGCGCTCGCTCAGGCGCGCGGTCTCAGCGCGGGAGGCGGCGTCGCGCTCGCTGATATCGACAAGGCGCCGACACTGGCGCAACAAGTCGTACTGCACAGCCACCTCGGCGGCCATGCTCACACGGGCCTCGTGCCAGTCGGCCTGGGCGCCCAGCAAGCGCTGGGTGGCTGCGTCGCGGCTGGCACGGCCGCTGCCGAACACATCCATTTCCCAGGCGGTTTGCAGACCCAGGCGCGCGGTGGTGACGCTGGACACAGGCGCCGAAGGGTCTTGCAGGCTGCGGCTGCGCGTCAGGCTGGCGGCCGCGTCCACCGAAGGCAACAGATCGGCGCCGGCGCCCACCCGGGCCGCCCAGGCCTGGGCCAGGCGCGCACGCGCGCTGGCCACGCTGGGGCTGACCTGCTGGCTGGCCACGATCAGCTCCACCAGCAGCGGGTCGCCCTGCTGGCGCCACCAATTCAACAACTCGTCCAAGCTGCCTTGGTGCGGCAAGCTGGCGGCGGACTGCGAGTTCACGCCAGCCGCGCTGGGCGTGTGCCAACGAAGCGGGGCAGCTTGAGGGGGCGCCTCAGGCGGCAAGGGCGTGAGGGCACACGCGCTGAGCAGGGCCGCCGCCAGGACCAGCCCCCAGGCCGGACTGGGCCAAACCAGGCGCCGCAGCGCAGCGGTGGGATCAGCCATGAATAAACCTTTGTGAAAAATGCTGACCTTCATGCCAGCCCATGATTTTGACCGATGAGGTCAAGCCCCTGCAGGCGCACCAAACACCGACGCCCACAAGCGCAACACGGCATCTCGCTCGTCCGACAGCTCATGCGCAGGCACTTGGGTGGGCTGCTCGTCCAGGCGGGCACGGTGCTGCACCCGCCTGAGCTCGCGGTAAGCCCGCGCAGCCGCCTCGCCCACCCCGGCCGGCAGCAGACCCGCGTGTTCAGCGCGCTCCAAGAGCGCAATGTTGCCCACGTTGTCGGCCAATTCGGGGTGGGCGGCGGCGTGGGAAAGCACCAAAAACTGCACGGCAAATTCGGCGTCGACCATGCCGCCTGGGCTGTGCTTGATGTCAAAGAGCGCTCCGCCCTCGGCCGGCTGGCGCAGCGGGTGGGCGGCGCTGACTTTGTCGCGCATGCCCACAATCTCCTGGCGCAGGGCCTGCGGCTCGCGCGGCGCGGTGATGACGGCCTGCCGCACTTGGTCAAAGCGCTGGCGCAAGGGCTCAGGCCCCAGCACACAGCGCGCCCGCGTCATGGCCTGGTGCTCCCAGGTCCAGGCGGTGTTGCTGCCGCGCTGCTGCTGGTAGTTGGCGTAAGCCGCAAAGCTGGTGACCAGCAGGCCCGAGTTCCCGTTGGGCCGCAGCGCGGTGTCAATTTCGAACAAATCGCCCTCGGCGGTCTTGACGGTCAGCCAGTTGATGAGTTTGCGCACAAAAGCGGCATAGACCTCGCCGGCCTGTTCATGCTCGTCCTCGTAGACAAACACAATGTCCAGGTCGCTGCCATAGCCCAGCTCTTTGCCGCCCAGCTTGCCATAAGCAATGACGGCGAACTGCGGCTGCTCGCGGTGGCGGTTTTTCAGGCGCTCCCAGCACCACTGCACCGTCAGGCCCAGCACGGCCTCGGCCAGGGCGCTGAGCTCGTCGGCCACCTGCTCGACACTGAGCACGCCCTCGACGTCGCGCGCCAGGGTGCGAAAGGTCTCGGCGTGGTGGGCGC
>CANHKH010000386.1 GCA_947460165.1 Comamonadaceae bacterium | reverse complement strand
CCCAGCGTGCTGGTCGAGACCGCCTTCATCAGCAACCCGGAAGAAGAAGAAAAACTGCGCAGCGAGGCGTACCAGAAGCAACTGACTGACGCCCTGCTGCGCGGCATCCTGCAGTATTTTTCGCGCAACCCACCGCTGGCGCGCAATCGGGGCCTGTGATGCGGCCGTCCGGTGGGCTGAGCTTGTGACACTGCTGTCCAACAGCCCGGGTTGGTTCCACCGCCTATGCCGCCAGCGAAAAAGCTCAAGCTTTCGGCCTTGCGCGGGGAAACCTGACCCAATGCCACACGCCTGCCCACACCCCTTCAAAAATACAAAATGACATTCATTGAAATATATGACATACTTTTATTAATGTGTCATTTTCAAATGAAATGGAGTAACTCATGTACGAAATGAAAGTATCCGAAGGCGGGCGCGTGGTCATACCCGCGCCCATCCGGCGCAGCCTTGAACTGAACGAGGGTGACACCGTGGTATGGGACATCCTCAACGGCGAAGTCCACCTCAGCACCCGAAAAAAACAACTCGAAAAAGCCCGCGCTTTGTTTCAAAAAAACACCCCACCGGGCACGCAACCACAGCTGGTGCAAGATTTTTTGAATGAACGGCGCCGCGAAACCGAACGCGATGAACCCGCATGACCCGCAAAAGCCCACCGCATACCCAAGCCACGGCGATCACTGCCCATGATCCTGAGGGCGCCCACTGCTACGTGCTGGACGCATCCGCATTGCTGGCCTACTTGAATGGTGAGCCAGGCGCGGAGCGAGTCCAGCAATGCATTGAGCAAGGGCAAGCCATCATGAGCAGCGTCAATTTGGCCGAAGTGCTCAGCAAATGCGCCGACCAAGGCATGAGCAGCGCCGACCAAGCCGCCCTTTGCGCCGCCTTACCGCTCGAAATTACGGCTTTTGACACCGCACTTGCCGTGGCCAGCGCTGCACTGCGAAGCAGCACCCGAGCACAAGGTCTATCGCTTGGGGATCGCTGTTGCCTGGCGCTGGCGCAGTCATGCAGCGCCACCGCATTGACCGCCGACCATGCTTGGTCACGCCTTGGACGGGCAGACATTGGTGTCGAACAGATACGGCCAGACGACCAGCGCGCATAAAGTGGCCCACTCCGTCCAACGGCAGCCGATGGGTTAAGACGCAGCCAGGTTTTGAGTCGGTCTGCGCCTTGCGCCTGCCGCACCAGGTCTATGGAGGCGAAGCACCAGCGCAGCCAGCACGCGGCTTCGGGCGCAAAGGCCTCGCCGGGGGCCAGGCCCAGACCGGCTTCGGCCACCATACGCTTGGTCGTGGCCACTGAATCGGGGTTTCCGTCGAGCCTGAAACCGCGTACATCCCTCCTAAGCAGGCGCCACTTTCACGCCCGGCAAGGCTTGCAGCAGCGGCCCAACCGCTGCCTTGCACACCCTGCTGCAGTTAGGCGCGCAGCTGCACATTGGCAAAGAAACCGTCATGGGCCTGGGCCGCCACCGGCTCAGTGATTAAGGCAAAAGGGCCTGCGCTTCTTGCCGTGCGGCATGCTCAAACGCAGGCCTGAAATCGGCCACCTCTGACGCCTGCAAACCCACATCGGCCGACATGGCCACCTCTTTCCACCGCTCCACGGCCGCCAACACCTCGGCCAACACCGCTTGGGCCTGCACGGGCGACAACTCAAAGCGAAATGCCTGCGCCATCAATTGCTGCACCGACGTGATCGGCCCGGTGTCTTCGCTCAACCAGGTTTTGGACTCTGCTGCCTTGTCCGGGAAAGGGTTCAGGTCAAACGCTGGTGACAAACGCCAGAGGTTCTGGCCACTGTACAAAAAACCGATGTTTTGCAGGTGATCGTCTACATTGGTAATCAGGTGGTTGAACACCAACCTGCGCCACAACTGCCGAGCATCGCGGGCGAAATCCTCACACTTGGCTCGCATCACATCCAGAATCTCGGTGTAGGAATGCTCGTCGTCTCGACGCGCCTGCAACAAAGTGGCCCCCGAGATGTAGGGTATCCGTTGTTGATCGGGTGTTCGGTCAAAGCGCTTGACAATCGCCACCGGGTTGCCCTGCACCATCAGCACTCGCGCCGATGCACTGTCGATGCCCGCCAAACGGGCCAAATGCAGGGCCAACACCTCGCCCCGTGTCACAGCGCGCTCATCCCCCACACTGGGGAACTTGCCCAAACACAAAGCGCCATCGGCGTCTTGCAGCGTGCACTTGGGTCGCATGCCCCCTAAAGAGGTGCCCTTGCCTTGCAGATAAGCCAAGTCTGCGCTCGTCTCCTGGCTCAGCTCCACGGCACGCGATGCACTGAGAATTTTCTCCAGCTCTAAAAACGCAGGTGTGGTGCGCTCGCCATCGGCCACACGGCGCAGGTACTGCCCTTGTTCGTTGCGCAAACGCAGCGCGCCAACACGGCTGAAATCATCCACCGCGGCCAGATAATCCACCTCGGTCAGTGGTGCCAGTGCCGCGTCTTGGGCTCGGGCTTTGGCATGCGCTCTCGCGATCACCCGTCGGCCCCAGGCGTCTGGTTCGGTCTCGGCCAGCGCCCCCAAAAAAGAACTGTCGTTTTGGGTGGGTGGCTTGTGCAGTTGGTAACCCAACACGAGACTCAGGTCTGGGGACACATCAAAACAGCGTGGGTGCGACAACCACTGGGGGCTGTAAGCAAACTGAGAAAACTCGCGCGGCCCGTCTTTGACAAAAATGAGCCGCCCCACCGGGTTCTCGGCTTGGCCCAAAAAAACATCCAGGGTTTTGCGCACATGCCCGGGCTTGAACGAACTTGGCGCAGCCATCAAAACGCCCCTGACTCTGCTGTTTTGCGGGACTTGCGCACCCGCTGGGGCAACTGCTCATCCATCAAGGCCAGGCCAATAGGGTCCTGTGGCGTGTCGAGTAGCTGGTCCAGCTGACCCAGTTCGCCAAACACCTGCAGGGTCCTGACGACATGCACCAGCGCCGTCCCAGGGTAACCCGCCTCCATGCGCCTGATCGTGGTCACCGAGGCGCCGATGCGCTCAGCCAAGTCTTGCTGAGAAAAATGCCTGCGCCGCCTTGCCATGGACATGGCTTGTCCCAACCGGGCAAGGCTGCGCGTGACAGGCATTGGCAAGAGATCCACTTTATTCATAAAGCTTATTTTATAACGTATTAAACCATTTAAAGCATCATATATAAATTTTTAAGTTTAAAAATCAGAATAAAACTTCTATCGGCAAGCTTGCCAAATAACGCGCTATCGCCAACGTCCAAAACACTGACCGGCATGAACACACGACGCCTGTTTCTGGTCGGTTACCAAAGCCGCAAACCCGACCACGGCTGCCGCGAGCCACAACCACTGAGGCGCACTGGGTCCCGGGTCTTGGTCAGGGATGAAGAAAGTTTGGAAGTCATGGATGTTTCCAACTCCAGCGTGCCGGATGGAAGCAACCCGTTCAAACCGCTGCCGACGGGTTTTGGCGCAGCCAATTCTGAAGCCGATCCACGCCTTGCGCCAACCGCGCCAGGTCTTTGGACGCAAAGCACCAGCGCAGCCAACCGGCCGCTTCTGGCGCAAAGGCCTCGCCCGGGGCCAAGCCCAATCCGGCCTCGGCCACCAGACGTTTGGCAGTCTGCACCGAATCGGGGTGCCCGTCGAGCTTGAAAAACGCGTACATGCCGCCCTTGGCCGGGGTCACTTGCACGCCCGGCACGGCTTGCAACAGCGGCACCAGTGTGTCGCGGCAGGCTTTGAGGTGCTCCACCACACCCGGCGTGATGTCGGCGGTGTTTTGCAAAGCCACCACACCCGCCTTTTGGTTGAACACCGAAGCACAGGAGGTGTTGAATTCGATCAGTTTGCCCATGTGCGGCGTCATGGCGACGGGCATGACCAGCCAGCCCAAACGCCAGCCGGTCATCAAAAAGCTCTTGGAAAAGCTGTGCACCACGACCAGCCGGTCCTCGGGCTCGGCCACATCCAAAAAGGACGGCGCGCAGCCGTTGGCCGTGT
>CANHKH010000385.1 GCA_947460165.1 Comamonadaceae bacterium | reverse complement strand
CTCCACGGTGATGCTCAAAATCGGCGAAGACGGCCGCGTTTTGCTGCACAGCGCCGAGGCCGACGCGGGCCAAGGCGCCATGACCATGCTGGCCCAGGTGGTGGCCCACGAGCTCAACCTGCCGCTGGCACATGTGCAGGTGCTGCAACCCGACACCGACAGCTCGCCTTATGCCATTGGCGCCTTGGCTTCGCGCGTGACCATCGTGGCGGGCAATGCCGCCATCGTGGCTGCCCGCAAAGCGCGCGCCATGCTGCTGGACTTGGCCGCGCTCAAGCTGGGCGAGCCCGCCGAGGCACTGAGCATTGCCGACCTGGCGGTTCAGGTGGCGGCCGCCCCGGAACGCCGCATCACCCTGGCAGCGCTGGCCCGTGAACACATTTGGCGCCACGGCGGCCACGAAATTGTGGTCACCGGCAGCTGGGACGCGCAAACGCAAATGCACGCCCCCGACCTCAGCGGCAACGTCGCACCAGGTTACTCCTTTGCGGCACAAACCGTGGAAGTGGAGGTAGACATCGACACTGGGCAGGTCAAGGTGATCGACAGCTTTGTGGCTGACGATTGCGGCAAAGCCCTCAACCCCCTGGCCGTGCACGGCCAAAGCAACGGCGCTGCGGCCCAAGCCATAGGCTGGACCTTGTATGAACAGCTGCATTGCGAGGGCGGGCGCCTGGCCAACGGCAACTTTGCCGACTACACCATGCCCACCGCCGACGCCCTGCCCTTGCTTCGAAGCGGAATTGTCGAGTCCATGGACCCCAACGGCCCCTACGGCGCCAAAGGGGCCAGTGAGACAGCCATCTTGCCGGGCGCACCCGCCATTGCCAATGCCGTGTTTGATGCGGTGGGCGTGCGCATCACCGAGCTGCCAATCACCCCTGAAAAAGTGCTGGCCGGGCTGCGCGCCTTGAACCAAGGGGCTGGCCATGCGTGACTTTGAACTTTTGCAACCCACCACCGTGGCCGAAGCCAGCACCATGCTGGCAGATGGGGGCGAAGACTGCCGTGCCATGGCCGGCGGCACCGCGCTGATGCTGGTCATGCGCCAGCGCATGGTCAGCCCCAGCCACCTGATTTGGCTCAACGGCATAGAAGCCTTGCGCGGCATCCGCTTTGACCCTGCACTCGGGCTGCGCATAGGCGCGCTCAGCTTGCACAGCGAGATCGCCCGCTCGCCCCTGGTGCAAGCCCACTGCCCCATGCTGGCGTCCATGGCTGCCCGCGTGGCCAACCCGCAGGTGCGCAACCAAGGCACGCTGGGCGGCAACCTTTGCTATGGCGACCCCTCCACCGACCCGCCCAGCTGCCTGATGGCGCTGGGCGCCCAGGTGGTGCTGGCCAGCGTCCGAGGCGAGCGCGTGCTGAGCATGGAAGAATTTTTGGTGGACTACTTTGTCACCGCCTTGGCGCCCGACGAATTGGTGTTGGAGGTGCGCGTCCCCCCAGCACCCGACCATCAGCAGGGCCTGTACACGCGCTTCAAACGCACCGCCGCCGAGCACCGGCCTTTGGCCAGCGTGGCCCTGGTGGTGCAGCGCCAAGGCCTGCAATGCCTGCAGGCCAGCTTGGTGGTGGGCGCCTCGGTGCCCGTGCCGCGCCGCTTGGCGCGCGCCGAGCAGCTGCTGTGCAGCCAGCCCATGAGCCTGGAGCTGGCGGCCGAGGCCGCTGCCCTGGTGGCGGCCGACATAGAGCCCATTTCCGACCTGCGCGGCAGCGACAGCTACCGCCGCGAGATGGTGCGCGTGAACGCGCAGCGCAGCATAGAGGCGCTGTTTGGATTGAGCCCCCAAGAGAGGATGCAGCCATGAGCACACACCTGTTGAAACTCACCGTCAATGGCGAGCACACCGAGACCGAGGTGCCCGCCCGCCGCTTGCTGTGCGACTTGCTGCGCGACGATTTGCACCTGACCGGCACCAAACGCGGCTGCGAAACCGGCACCTGCGGCGCCTGCTCGGTGCTTGTGGACGGCGAGCTCGTCAAGTCCTGCCTGATGCTGGCCGTGCAAGCCCAGGGCAAGGCCGTCACCACCGTAGAGGGGCTGGCCCAGGGCGACAAACTGCACCCGCTGCAAGAGAGCTTTTTAGCTTGCGGCGGCTTGCAATGCGGCTACTGCACGCCTGGGTTTTTAATGGCCTCTTGCGCCTTGCTGGCCCGCCAGCCCTCGCCCACGGCCGAGGAGGTGCGCGAGGGCCTGGCCGGCAACCTGTGCCGCTGCACGGGTTATTCGCAAATTGTTGAATCGGTCCTCGTGGCCGCGGAGCACATGCGTGGAAATTGACAAAACCCTGCTGGTCCCTGCCCCGCCAGAGGCAGTCTGGGCCTTGTTGTTGGACCCGCCGACCATGGGTGCCTGCGTGCCAGGGATGAAGTCCATTGAAGTCATCAGCCCTACCGAATATGTGGCGGTGATGCAGGTCAAGATGTCTTTCATCAGCGCCACCTTCAAGCTGCGCACCCATGTGCTGGAGCAGCGCCCGCCCTTTTACCTGCGCAGCGAGGGCACGGGCGAAGACGCCGCCGTGGCCAGCTCGCTCAAGCAGCACAGCGAAATCCACCTGAGCGCCCTGCCCGACGGCAGCACCGAGTTGCGCATTGTGGTCAAAGCCCAGGTGCTGGGCCGCTTGGGCACCTTCGGCCTGGGCGTGATGAAAACCAAGGCCGACCGCCTGTGGGACGAGTTTGGCCAGAACCTGCTGGCGCGGCTGGCTCAGCCCAGCTTGGCGCAGGACTGAACTTCATCTACAGGGTCAAGCTTCAAAGTCAGTTGACTCGGGGGAGCGGAGCAGCTTTTGCGTCAAGCCGGCGCGAGCATCAGATGCCCGATGATTAGGCATGCCAACCGCCATCACCGTTTCAAAGCAGCATAAAAATGCTCATGCGACCCCACCGCCAGCAGCATGACTTCGGAGGGTGCATTTTTGTGTGGCCTGAGTTCGTAGGTCAGCAAGGTCTCTTGGTTGTTGAGTTTGAACTTGTGGACAAACACGCCAGACAGCTCCCCCTTTTTTCTTCGCCCATTTGAAGGTTTGACAGGATGGCTTTGACGACTTCATCCAGCTCTTTTTTATCGCGGGCGTGTGGCCTCTTGGCAACCCTGCTGAACGAGGGCGCGGCGCTGACGGCCAGTATCAGCCGAACTCATAAGGGGCAGACAGTCCCGCTTTGGCTTCGTCTCGCGCGAGCATGATGTCTTGAATCAGACGCACAGGCATGTCGGGGTTGTCGGTCACGGCTTTGCCAATGCGCGCCCCATATTCAATTTGCTTGGGCACCGAACGGTGCGCTGCGGCGGCGTAAGGTTTGGCGTCTTCGACCAATTCGTCAGACAGTTTCATTGCCACAACCATGGTGCCGCTCCTTGATGGGGTTGCAATTCACAACCATTGGATGAATCGTGCAACCGTTCTGTCCTAGTAAAGAGCTTGACCATAAGTCATTTCAGGTCAAAGGCCTGCAAAAGCTTGGCGGGCACCTCCAACCCACCGCGCTGCACCTGCCGATCGCCTTGTAACTCGAAACGCAACACATTACAGTGAATCGAAAATCATCAAGAGCTTTCGACACAAGGGTCTGCAGCGCTTTTTCGAGACTGGCAGCAAGGCGGGCATTCAGGCTGTGCATGCTGCTCGGCTCCGTCTCCAGCTGGCGGCGCTTGACCAGGCGGTGAAGCCCGAAGATCTGTCAGCTCCGGCCTGGGGGCTGCACGCCCTCAAGGGCGACTTGAAGGGGCATTGGGCCATCACCGTCAATGGCAACTGGCGCATGGTGTTCACCTTCGACGGGGTGGACGCTGTGCTTGTTGATGACCGCGACTATCACTGAGGCAGTCATGACTCGCATGCACAACCCCCCGCACCCAGGGGAAGTCCTGAGGGACTATTTGGGTGACATCACGATCACCGATGCCGCTGTGAAGCTGGGCGTCAACCGTGTCACGCTCTCGCGTGTCGTTTCGGGCGCATCCGGCATCTCGGCTGACATGGCCTACCGCCTCGCCCAGGCCTTTGG
>CANHKH010000384.1 GCA_947460165.1 Comamonadaceae bacterium | reverse complement strand
TCACTGGCGACATCTCGCCGCTCATGATCAAGCGCATCAGGTGCAGCATTTCGTCGTGAAAAATTTCGCGGTGCTCAATGGTGCGTTGCAGCGCTTCTTGCGGGGTGATGGTGTGGATATGAGGCATGACAGTCTTTTTTTAAAAATCAGCGAAGAGGATTGTCGGGCAGAGCGGGGGAATGCTCTGAGCGATGAGGAGCCAGTGTGCTGCAGACCACAGACCTGCAGCGCGTGGGCAGTCAGTCATGCTAGCCACACAGTGCTTGGCGCCAGCGCTCAATAAGGCCCGTTGCCAAGGGCGCTGGCCGGTATAAGTTGGACTTGCTCAAAGAAGCGGCGCACGCAGGCCGTGACATGGTCTATGCCTGAGGCATCCACATCCAGATGGGTGACAAAGCGCAAGCCGATCAAGCCTGTGGCCAGCACGCCGTGGGCGCGCAAAAACTCCAGCAAGGCCGGCCCCCTGCCTTGGTCCACGTCGACAAACACGATGTTGGTCTGCGCCGAGCGCAGCACCAAGCCTGGGATGCCGCTCAAACCCTGGGCCAGGCGCGCCGCCAAGGCATGGTCTTGGTCCAGCCGCTCGACATGGTGGTCCAGTGCATGCAGGGCAGCCGCAGCGAGCAAACCCGATTGGCGCATGCCCCCGCCCAGCATTTTTCTGACCCGGTGGGCTCTGGCGATGAGCTCGCTGGAGCCACACAGGGCCGAGCCCACGGGCGCGCCCAGGCCCTTGCTGAAGCACACCGAGACGCTGTCAAACGGCGCCGTGATCTGCTGCACGCATTCATGAGTGGCTGCGCCACTTGTGCGGGCGTCATGGACAGCCGCGTTGAACAGCCGAGCCCCATCCAAGTGCGTGGCCAAGCCCCGGCTGCGCGCCAGTGTGGTGGCACGCTCCAAATAGTCCAGCGGCATGGGGTGACCGTTCCAGGTGTTCTCCAGGGCCAGCAAGCGGGTGCGGGCGAAATGGCAGTCGTCGGGCTTGATGGCGGCGGCAATCTCGTCGAGCTGCATGCGGCCTTGAGCATCTTGCGCCAAAGGTTGGGGCTGTATGCTGCCCAGCACTGCGGCGCCACCGCCTTCATACCTGTAGGTGTGGGCCAGCTGACCCACCAGGTACTCGTCGCCCCGGCCGCAGTGGGCCATGAGCGCGCACAAATTGCTTTGCGTGCCCGAGGCCATGAAAAGCGCAGCCTCTTTGCCCGTGAGGGCGGCGATGCGCGCTTGCAAGGCCAGCACCGTGGGATCGTCCCCAAACACATCGTCACCCACGGGCGCGGCATGCATGGCCGCGCGCATGGCAGGCGTGGGCCGCGTGACGGTGTCGCTGCGCAAGTCGATCACGCGCCCGTCCTGAAGGCTAGCGTCGGTCATGGCGTGCTCAAAAAATTCGCCAACATGGCGTGGCCATGCTCGGTGAGGATGGACTCGGGGTGGAACTGCACGCCCTGGATGGGCAAGCTCTGGTGGCGCACGCCCATGATCTCGCCGTCTGCGGTCCAAGCGGTGACCACCAGCTCAGGCGGGCAGGTGCTGCGCTCTATGGCCAGGGAGTGGTAGCGGTTGACCGTGAATCGCTCGGGCAGCTGGGCAAACACGCCTTCTTGCGTGGTGTGTATCTCGCTGGTCTTGCCATGCATCAGCTGCTGGGCGCGAATGATTGTTCCGCCAAAGGCCGCACCTATGGACTGGTGGCCCAGGCACACGCCCAAAATCGGCCGCTTGCCCGCAAAGTGGCGTATGGCCTCCACCGAGATGCCCGCCTCGGCCGGCGAACACGGGCCGGGGGAGATGACCAGGCGATCAAAGTCCAGGCCAGCGAGCTCGGCCACGCTGAGCTCGTCGTTGCGCACCACCTGCACCTGCGCGCCCAGCTCGCCAAAGTACTGCACGATGTTGTAGGTGAAGCTGTCGTAGTTGTCGACCATCAGCACTTTCATGCCGCTGCCGGCTTGGATGTGGCGGCTCATTCCAGACCCTCCTCGACCAACTCGCTGGCGCGCAACAAGGCGCGGGCTTTGGCCTCGGTTTCCCTCCACTCCAGCTCGGGCACCGAGTCGGCCACCACGCCTGCGGCGGCTTGCACGTAAAGCATCTGGTCTTTGACGATGCCCGTGCGTATGGCGATGGCCACGTCCATGTCGCCAGCGTAGCTGAGGTAGCCGCAGGCGCCGCCGTAAAGGCCGCGCTTGCTGGGCTCGAGCTGGTCAATCAGCTCCATGGCGTGCACCTTGGGCGCACCCGTGAGCGTGCCGGCGGGGAAGGTGGCTTTGAGCACGTCCATGTTGCTCATGCCCGGGTTGAGCACGCCTTCCACGTTGCTGACGATGTGCATCACATGGCTGTAGCGCTCCACGGCAAAGGCCTCGGTGACCTTGACCGAGCCGACCTGGGCCACGCGGCCGATGTCGTTGCGCGCCAGATCAATCAGCATCACATGCTCGGCGCGCTCTTTGGGGTCGGCCAGCAACTCCTGCTCAGCCAGCTTGTCTTTGTCAGGGGTCGCGCCTCTGGGTCGGGTGCCAGCCAAGGGCCGAATGGTGATTTTGGTGCCCTCTTCGGTGCTTTCTTGGCGCACCAAAATTTCAGGGCTGGCGCCCACCACATGGAAATCACCAAAGTGGTAGTAGTACATATAGGGGCTGGGATTGAGCGAGCGCAGCGCGCGGTAGAGCGACAGTGGCGACTCGGTGTAGCGTTTTTTGATGCGCTGGCCGACCTGCACCTGCATGAAGTCACCGGCCTCTATCAAGCCCTTGGCGCGCTCGACCGCGCGCAGGTAGTCGGCTTTGGCAAACTCCCGCTCCGCCGGGTAGCCCTGAGAAGGACGGACCTGTGGCGCGCTGACCGAATACTGCAGCTGGTCCTTGAGGCCGCGCAAGCGCTTTTTGGCGTTGGCATAGGCCTCGGGCTGCGCCGGGTCGGCATAGACCATGAGGTAAAGCTTGCCCGACAGGTTGTCGATGACGGCGAGCTCCTCGCACTGCAGCAACACAATGTCTGGGCATCCCAAGGTGTCTGGCGGGCAAGATGCAGCGAGCTTTTTTTCAATGTAGCGCACCGTGTCATAGCCAAAGTAGCCCGCCAAGCCACCGCAAAAACGAGGCATGCCGGGGCGCAAGGCCACCTTGAAGCGCTGCTGGTAGGCCGCAATAAAGTCCAAGGGGTTGTCACGGGAGCTCTCGACCACCAGGCCGTCGGTCACCACCTCGGTGAGTTGCTGCGCGCCAAAGCCACTGGCTCGGATGAAGGTGCGCGCTGGCAAACCAATGAAGCTGTAGCGGCCAAAACGCTCGCCACCGACCACGGACTCCAGCAAAAAACTGTGTTGGCCGCCGTCCTTGCTGAAGGCCAGCTTGAGGTAAAGCGACAAGGGGGTTTCCAGGTCGGCAAAGGCTTCGACCAACAAGGGAATGCGGTTGTAGCCTTGGCTGGCCAGGCTTTTGAATTCAAGTTCAGAGATCATGATCTTCTTCAGGCAAGCCGCAAACATCTAGCGGCTGTGTCAACGCGGGGGCCTGGTGCAGGCCGGGCGGCTGAAAGCAAAAGCTTCAGCGCATCAAAGCAAAAGCGCGCTGCAAAAAGATCGTGCACTCGTCCAGCCTGAGCAGGCCGGTGTCATTCACGCAGTCAGTCGCGCGGCGCAGCAGCGCCGCCAGGGCCAAGCTCCCCGGTCACTCGAACCTGATAGGAAGATGCGGTGAATGAACATGAAATTGAGTGTATCAAAGCCCACAGGAGACACGGCCATCTAAGTGGGCCGGCTGCAAGCTTCAATCGCGGTGGAGCAAGCCGCCCACGCCCCAGGCCTGGGGCGTGGGCCAATCAGCGCCTGTTACACGCAGATCAAAGTGCTTGCAAGGATGTCAGGAAGTCTGCAGAACAGGGCGCGAGGCTTCTTGTGGCACGGCGCTGACCGCGGGCATGGGGTGGACCTGGGCTTGCTGGCCGCTCAGAGATTCGAGCCGGTAACCCAGGCTGTACACCGAGCTCAGCCGGAAACCGTTTTCTGGCT
>CANHKH010000383.1 GCA_947460165.1 Comamonadaceae bacterium | reverse complement strand
GGTCGCTTGGCATGGCAATTTGGTGCCTTGCAAATACGATTTGGCCCGCTTCATGGCCGTGGGCTCGGTGTCTTTTGACCACCCGGACCCATCGATATTCACCGTCTTGACCTCAGGCACAGACACGCCAGGCGTGGCCAATTGCGACTTTGTGATCTTTCCCCCGCGTTGGCTGGTGGCCGAAGACACCTTTCGCCCGCCCTGGTTTCACCGCAATGTGATGAGCGAGCTCATGGGCCTGGTGCACGGTGTGTACGACGGCAAGGCCGAAGGCTTTTTGCCCGGCGGCGTGAGCCTGCACAACTGCATGCTGCCCCACGGCCCTGACGCGGCCACCTTTGAGCGGGCCAGCCAGGCCGACTTGGTGCCCCACCAGCTGCAAGGCACGCTGGCTTTCATGTTTGAGAGTCGCCATGTGTTCAGGCCCACCGCACAGGCGCTGCAGGCCAGCAACTTGCAGCCCAATTACGACGCGGTGTGGCAGGGGTTCAAGCCGGGCGGCCAGCAGGCTTGATTTTTCAGGCGGGTGTGGGCTGCTGTCATGCCCCAACGCAGAGCGCCAATTCAGGCATTCTGGTAGCATGCTAACGTTTAATTTCATTCATGCGGAGAAGCTATGGACATTGCAGTGGTGGGTGCGGGCATAGGCGGTTTGGCAGCAGCGGCGTGCTTGTTGCGCAAGGGGCACAAGGTCAGGGTGTACGAGCAAGCGCCGGCCATCAGCGTGGTGGGTGCGGCGGTGCAAATGAGCGCCAATGCGGTCAAGGTGCTGGAGCACCTGGGGCTCAAAGAAGCGCTGGAAGCCAACGCCGTCAAACCCAAGTCCTTTGAATTTCGCCGTTTTGACACGGGCGAGCTGCTGCATGAAATCAAGCTCGGCGCCGACCACGAGGCGCGCCACGGCAGCCCTTATTACCAAATTCACCGGGTCGACTTGCACGCCGCTTTGATGGACGCCGTGCTCAAGGTCGACCCGCAAGCGCTGGTGCTGGGCTCTCGGGCCGAGCGTGTGCACGAAGACGCCAGTGGCGCCGAGGTGGTGTTCACCGACGGCCGAAAAGTCCGTGCCGACTTGCTGGTGGGGGCCGATGGCATCAAGTCCGTGTTGCGCCAGCACGTGGTCGATGAAGCGCCGGCGTCGTTCACAGGCCAGGTGGCCTGGCGCTTGTCCATCCCGACCGAGCGCATTCCCGTGCATTTGCGCCCTGACGTGGTCTCGTCCATCTGGTGCGGCCCCAACAACCACGCCGTCATGTACTACATGCGCTCTGGCCATGTGCTGAACTTTGTGGGTTGTGTCGAGCGCCCCTGGGAAGAAGAGTCGTGGACGGCCCGCAAGCCCTGGGAGGAGCTGGACCAAGACTACACGGGCTGGCACCCCATTGTGCGTGCAGCCATTGAGAACGTAGACCGCGACCAATGCTTTCGCTGGGCCTTGAACAACCGGGTGCCGGTGATGACCTGGAGTTCTGCGCGTGTGGCTTTGCTGGGCGACGCAGTGCACCCCACTTTGCCCTACATGGCGCAAGGCGCGGCCATGGCCATTGAAGACGCGGCCGTCTTGAGCCGTGCGGTGGAGCTGGACATGCCCATGGACCAGGCCCTGCTGGTTTACCAAAACCACCGCGCGCCGCGCGCCGCCCGGGTGGTCAACGAGTCCAACGAAATGTCGGACCTCTACCACATTGCCGATGCGCAGCAAATGAAGCAAGCCTTCAAGGACCGCAACATTGCGTCCTCCCGCAACAACTGGCTCTACCCCTACAACCCCATGACGGTGGACTTGTTCAGCCCGGCCGGCTGAGCTGTTTGTGCCGCCCCCAGCGTGAGCTGGGGGCACAGCTTTTATTCAGGCTGAATGTTTCGTTCTTTGATCAGTCGCGACCAGCGCTCGGCATCACGCTCGACCAACTGGCCAAAAGCCTGGGGCGTGCTGCCGCTGGGGTCCATGCCTTGGACCACAAAAGCTTTTTTCACGTCCTCGCTGGCCAGCAGTTGGTTGATTTCCCGGTTAAACAGGTTGACCACCTCCGCCGGCGTGCCCTTGGGTGCAAACATGCCAAACCACATGTCCACATTGACCTGGGTGCCGGCCTCCGTGAGCGTGGGCAGCTCGGGCAGCAAGGCGTGGCGCTTGTCGCTGCCTATGCCCAAGGCCACCACCCGGCCCGAGCGAATGTGCGGCAGCGCCACATGAATGGGCAAGAACATGGCGTCCACCTGGCCGCCCAGCAAGTCCGTCACGGCAGGGCCCGTGCCCCGGTAGGGAATGTGCGTCAAAAACACCTTGGCCGTGTCTTTGAACAGCTCCATGGACAAGTGGTGAGGCGTGCCCACGCCGGGCGAGGCGTAGTTGATGCGCCCCGGCTGCTTGCGTGCAGCCGCCACCAAGTCATTGGGCGTTTTGTAGCCCGTCTTGGGGTGGGTGACCAGCAGCAGCTGGCCCCAGCTGGTCAGCGAAATCGGCGCCAGGTCTTTGACCGGGTCAAAAGGCAGGGCAGGGTAGAGGCTGCGGTTCATCACCAGCGTGGACACGCTCACCAGCAAGGTGGCGCCATCGGGGGCGGCGCGCACCACCGCCTCGGTGCCCAAGTTGCCAGAGGCGCCCACGCGGTTTTCAACCACCACCGGGCGGTTCAGGCTTTGCGCCAGCTTGGGCCCCAGGGTGCGGGCAATGATGTCTATGCCAGTGCCGGGGGTGAAGGGCACGATGAGCTTGAGGGGCTGGCCTGCGCTGGCCACGCTTTGCGCAAAGGTGGGCAGCGCTGTCAGGCCGGTCAGCAGTCCCGCGCTGATCAGGCCCAGCGCGTGTCGGCGTGTGTGCATGTGGGGTCTCAATTGGTTGGTATGCCAACAATTATGGGTGCGTCTGCGGCCTCGCCTTCTCCCTAGAATCCCTGCACCATGCCGGTATTCGACATCTACCAACGGCCCGGCTTTTTGCTGCGGCGCGCCCATCAAATTTCCACCGCCATTTTTGAGCGCTCCTGCGCCCACTTGGGCCTGACCCCTGCCCAATACGGCGTGCTCAGCGTGCTGGCCGAGCAGCCCGGGGTGGACCAGTCCAGCCTGGCTCGTGCCCTGGCGTTTGACAAGGTCACCGTGCTGCGCGTGCTCCAGGGCTTGGAAGCCAAGGGCCTGTGCTCGCGCGGCACCGCCCCGGGCAACCGCCGGCAAATGGCGGTGTCACTCACCCCCCAGGGCCTGGAACTGCTGCGCCTGGCGCGCCAGCCCGTGCAGCAAGCCGCCGACTTGCTGCTCAGCCCATTCACTCCCGCCCAGCGCGAGCAATTCATGGGCCTGTTGAACACCCTCAATGCCTCTTTGGACGCCCAAGCCCGCGCAGGCTTTGTGCCGGTTCAGGGCCTGCCTGTGAAGGCGGGGAAACGCTTGCCTTCGGCTTGAACTCCAACCGGTGCAGGCCCAAGACAATGGCCTTGCCATCTGCCTTGATGTTTTAAATATTATTAAAATATTTAAAAATAACGCTTTAAATTGAAATAATTAAGCTTAATTTAAACGATGGCGGGCCAGGCTGCACCGTCTTTTTCTGCGGTGTGCTTGGCGCCCCGCCTGCCTGGCCAGTGTCACGCACAGCCGAGGCCTTATGCAAAAAGTCAGTTTCGCCACCTTCAATCTGCTCAATTTGAACGAGCCCGGCTTGCCCCTGTACGGCCGATCCCAAGGCTGGACACCCGCGCAATACGCCAAAAAAATAGCGTGGACTGCCAGTCAACTCAGCTTGCTCCATGCCGATGTCTGGGCCTTTCAAGAGCTGTGGCATGCCGACGCTCTGCAACATGCTTTCAACGCGGCGGCCATGGGCAACCACTACCAGTTGCTGGTGCCCACCCACGCCGCGGGCCAAAAAATCGTTTGCGCCGCTGCGGTGCGGCAAGACATTCCGGTGGAATCGGTGGAGTGGATAGACAAATTCCCAAGCAGTTTGGTCTTGAGCTCGGGCGGCAGCGACTCTCAAACGCCGGCCATTGAGGTGGCCATCCAGGGCTTTTCTCGGCCT
>CANHKH010000382.1 GCA_947460165.1 Comamonadaceae bacterium | reverse complement strand
TCCGCTTGCGCGCCAGCACCTACATGCAGGCCGCCATGTTGGTCGAAGAAGCCGCCAAAATGCCGGCCAAGCGCTGGGCCACGATTGCGCCCAACTACGAGTACGGCCAAAGCGCGGTGGCCAGCTTCAAAGAGTTGCTCAAGGCCAAGCGGCCGGACGTGGAGTTTGTCAGCGAGCAGTGGCCAGCCCAGGGCAAGCTGGAGGCCGGCACCACGCTGGCGGCCACCATGCAGTCGCGGCCCGAGGCCATTTTCAACGCGACCTTTGGCGCCGACCTGGCCCGCCTGGTGCGGGAGGGCAATCAGCGGGGTATTTTCCCGAAAACACCCGTGGTCTCGCTCCTTTCAGGCGAGCCGGAGTACTTGGACGTGCTGAAAGACGAAACGCCCAAGGGCTGGATAGTCACCGGCTACCCCTGGGACCAAATTGACTCCCGCGAGCACGCCAGCTTTGCCGCCAACTACCTGCGCCGCTACAGCGAGAACCCCAAGCTCGGCTCGGTGGTGGGCTACGCCACCATGCAGGCGATTTTTGCGGCCATCAACAAAGCCAAGTCGGTGGACAACGAGAAATTGGTGGCGGCCATGCGCGGGCTCAAATTCAGCTCACCCTTTGGACCAGTGGAGTTCCGCGCCCTGGACCAGCAGTCCACCATGGGCGCTTACGTGGGCAAGCTGGACCTGCGCGGCGGCAAGGGCACCATGGTCGAGTGGCGCTACGCCGACGGCAAAAATTATTTACCCACCGACGCCTACGTCAAAGCCAGGCGGCCGGCAGAGGCCATGAAATAAGACACGTTCTCCTTGTGGGAGCCGGCCTGCCGGCGATGCTTGAGGTGAGGCAGTGCCGATTCAGCGCGCCTGCATCAGCCGGCTGGCGCGCAGGGCGTGTGCCAGCCGGGGCTCCAGCGGCAGGGGCTCGCCGTGCAGCCAGGCGGCCAGCAGTTCTGCGCACAGGGCCGAGTAGCTCAGGCCGCGCGAGCCAAAGGCGGTGCACAGCCACAGGCCGGGCAGCTGCTCTGGCGCCAGTGGTCCCACCACGGGGAGGTGGTCACGCCAGGCGCAGCGCACGCCTGCCCAGCCTTGCACAAGACCTGCCGCAAAACGCGCCTCCAAGCTCGCGGCGCTGTGGGGCAGCAAGGCGCGTAATTTCTCCAAGTTGGCCGCATGGCTTGCAGGCCGAAGCGCGCAGTCGGTGTCGTCTCGCTCAAAGGTGGCACCCAGCAACCAGGCGCTGCCTGCGCCCTGCGCAAAGTGCGGCACCAGGCTGCCGTGGCCGTTGACGGGCCAGGGAGGCAACTGTTCACCCTCAGCCTGCATGGCCCAGCTCACCTGACCGCGTATGGCCTGCAGGCCCAGCCCGTGCTCACCCAACAGGTCAGGCAGCAGGCCTTGCAGCACGGCCTCGGCCTGGTGGGCGTTGGCCACCACGACCATGTCGCATCCGCTGAGCAATTGGCCTGCAGCGTCCAGCACCTGCCAAAGACCTTGCGGGCTGCGCCGCAGGCTGCTCGCATGACAGGTGTGCAAGCTGATGCCGGGCTGCGCCAGCCAAGCGGCAATCAGCCGTGAGGGCTTGATCCAAGCGCCGCTGGCATGCCAGAGTGCTTGCGCGCTCCAGTCACCAGGTAAACCTGGCGCGTCATGCAAGGCGCTGGCCGTGCTCGCTGGCTCGCTCCAGTGCTTGCCTGCTTCGGGCCAGTTCTGGGGCAGGGCGCCTGCGCCTGGCGTGAGGCGGCGCTGCAAGACCCCCGTGGCCGCCCAGTCTTGGCCCTGCTGCAAATGCAGCCTGGCTTGGTGCAGTGTGGCGCGCAGGCCTGCGCGGCTCAGGCGCGACAGTGGACTGTCGTCGGGCGAGACATGCGGGGCCATCAGGCCCACGGGCAAACCGGAGGCGCCTGCGGCGGGGCCTTGGCGGTCCAGCACCGTGACTTGCCAGCCTCGCCGCGCCAAGCTGGCCGCGCAGGCCGCACCGGCCAGGCCAGCGCCTATGACGGTGCAGCGGCCTGGCGTTGGAAGGCCTTTGGGGCGGCTGGCGTGCCGGGTTCGGGCTTGCCAAGCTGGCGCAAATTCAGCCTGCAGCGTGGCAGTCTCGTGCCCGCCAGAGACGATGCGAAAGCCGCAGGCCTGCAGTTGCTCGCTCCAGGTGCCCCCTGCGCGGCGTTCGCTGGCTGAAGGCCCGCTCAGCCGCAGCTGCGTGCCGCGCTTGCAGCAGCGCGCCAGCTGTTGCAGCCAAGGGCGGGTGTGGCCCTCCTCAGGGGCGCAGGCTGCCTCGGCGTCTATGCTGTCGAACTGCAGTTCTTGTTCGCGCAGCACCGTCCAGGGCTGGCCCACAAGCAAGGTCAGCAGCACCTGGCCGGCCTCAAAGCTCAGGCGGTGCACGCCCGGCAAGAGGCCCCGGCACTGCATGGCCAGTTCTGTGGCCAAGGGGCCTAGGGTGGGGGCGTGGACCTGGCTGAGCAGGTCTGGCGCATGGGGTACGGTGGCGAGCAGAGCCACCACATGCAGCAGGCCAGGCCTGGCCTCGTCTTGGCGCCAGGCGGCCCAGGTGTTTAAAAAACCAAGACCCCTCCCGAAATCAGTTTGAAGGTGCTGCCAGGCGCGCTCAGGCCGCCAGCCCGGGTGCAGCCCGGCGGGCGCGGGTGTCAATTCAATCGCCCACGCTCAAGCGAAGGTCAGGGGAAAGGTCCAAGCGCGTGTTCAGGCGCTGGGTGGCGGCACATAGCCGGCCACGGCGTCGGCGCCGTCGCCAAAAAAGTGCTTTTCCATTTGCCGGGCCAGGTACTGGCGGGCGCGCGCGTCGGCCAGGTTGAGCCGATTTTCATTGACCAGCATGGTCTGCTGCTTGAGCCAGAGGCCCCAAGCCTCTTTGCTGACTTCTTCCCAAATGCGTTTGCCCAAGGGGCCAGGGTAGGGCGGGAAGTCGAGGCCCTCGGCTTCGCGACCGAGTGTGATGCATTGAACGAGGCGTGACATAAAGGTGGGTGCTGGGGTAAAGCCATTGCTTGAGGTGTGCCGATTCTAGGCAGCTTTGCCGCAAGCGGCCCAGGCCCGCCTTGGGGCCAGTGGCAGAGACACGGTTTTTACATTCAGCGGTAAAATGGGCGGTTTAGCGGATTCCGCAGGTCCATGCGGTGAACACCGTGCTGCACCACACACCCTAGGGTGCTTACTGAATAAAGGCAAATCCAGTGGCAAGAACAGAAACCAAAACCGCCGTTCTCCCGGACGGCCTGCGTTACAAATCCAAAGTGTCGGGCTCGCCCTTTGTGGCCACCACCTCTTTTGGCAGTGCCACCATGTCGTGTTTCATGTGCGGCAAACACCGGCCGCGCTCCATGATGGGCACCAAAAAAGTGTTGGGCAAGGCCCAGGCGGTGTGCGCGCCTTCGTGCAAAGAGCTTGACGAGCAACTCAGCAAAAAATAAGGCTTGTTGGTTTGCGCCTGTTGGCGCGGCCTGCTTGCCAAGCATGTGTGTTCTCTCAGCGGCCGCCTCACAGCGGCCGTTTCGCTTTAAGCCACTTGCGGCTTGAAAATTGATGTCTCGGGCCTGCACACTGCCCCTGACCAGTCCAATCTCAACGAGCCTGCCCGATGTTCAAGCGCGAGGCCGTCCACTTGAGCGCATAAGCGCCCAACAACGCCCCCGACAGGTCGCCCAAGGCCATCATCATCATTTGCTGTGCTGTGCCCAGTGGCTGCTCAGACAACACGGCCCAGGCAAAGTGGTGGAGCAGGCTGTTGAACAGGCAGTAAATCAGTGTGACCATGACCAGGTCGGTCAGAGAGGTCAGGCTGACTTGGCGGGCGCGCATCTGCTCGAAAACGAACATGGCCAACAAGGGCGCAGCGGCTGAGCACAAGATATTGACCACCTCAAATTGAAGGGAGTCACCCTGGGTGTCCGCGACCAACAGCACCAATCCACCCAGCAGCGTGGCCAAGGTTCCCCTGATCTTGCCCAGCAACAACACATGGAGCAGGCGCAAAAATGCCGGCAGGTAGATCAAGGACACGTTGGGTGCGTATGCG
>CANHKH010000381.1 GCA_947460165.1 Comamonadaceae bacterium | reverse complement strand
TCGTGATGGTGGCCACCATCGCCTTTGGCATGGGCATTGACAAGCCCGACGTGCGCTTTGTCGCCCACCTGGACATGCCCAAAAACATAGAAGGCTATTACCAAGAAACCGGCCGCGCTGGCCGCGACGGCCTGGCCGCCGATGCCTGGATGTGCTACGGACTGCAAGACGTGGTCAACCAGCGCCGCATGATTGACACCAGCGAGGTGGCCAGCGAGGAGTTCAAGCAGGTCATGCGCGGCAAGCTTGACGCCTTGCTGACTCTCGCCGAGAGCACCAGCTGCCGGCGGGTGAGCCTGCTGGCCTACTTTGGCGAGCCCAGCGCGCCGTGCATGAACTGCGACAACTGCCTGACTCCGCCAGCGGTGTGGGACGCCACCGAAGCCGGCCGCAAGCTGCTCAGCTGCATTTACCGCGTCGAGCAAGCCAGTGGCCTGCACTTTGGCGCTGGCCACCTGATGGACATCTTGCGCGGCAAAAGCACTGAAAAAATGCTGCAACACGGCCACCACAAACTGTCCACCTTTGGCATAGGCGCCGATGTCAGCGAGGCGCAGTGGCGCGGCGTGCTGCGCCAGCTGATTGCGCGCAACATGGTGCGGGTAGACCCCGAGGCCTTCAACACCCTGACCCTCTTGCCCGAGGCGCGCAGCCTGCTGCGCGGCGAGGGCCGGCTTTTGCTGCGCGAGCAGGGCGCGCAGCGCCCGGGCAGCCGCAAGCGCGAGGTCAAAACCTCCACCCGGGGCCTGGCCGAGGCCAGCCTCAACACCGGCGCACTCGAGCGGCTCAAGCGCCTCAAAGCCTGGCGCGCTGAGGTGGCCCGCGAGCACAACCTGCCGGCCTTCATCATCTTCAATGACGCCACCCTCAGGGCCGTGGCCGAGCGCGACCCACAGCAACTGTCAGACTTAGAGGGCGTCAGCGGCATAGGCAGCAAAAAACTGCACGCCTATGGTGCAGAGGTGCTGCGCGTGTGCACCGCAGCGGGGTGAAATGGTTTTTTACCAGCTTATCCGTGGGCGGCATGAGGGCATGCGCGCCCTGCATCAAACCGGCCGCCTCCACGGGTAAGTCCTAGGCATACAGAGGCCCCGCCCCCCGTGAAAAGGTGGCGCTTGAAGTAGCATTTCACACCCTGGCACGCTCTGTGCTGGCCATATTCAGTATTTCCACTCAGGAGAATTTTGTGCTCACCTTTGCAAAAAACCACGGCCTCAAGGCCCTCGCCCTTGCCGCCTTGACCCTGGCAGCCACCGTTCCCGCCCACGCTGGCAAGACCATTGACGCCATCAAAGCCCGTGGCCAAGTGGTCTGCGGCGTCAACACCGGCTTGGCCGGTTTTTCTGCGGCCGACTCCAGCGGCAACTGGTCGGGTCTGGACGTGGACGTGTGCAAGGCCGTGGCCGCTGCCCTGCTGAGCGACGCCAGCAAAGTCAAGTACGTGCCGCTCAATGCCCAGCAGCGCTTCACGGCCCTGCAGTCTGGCGAGATTGACGTGCTGTCGCGCAACACCACCTTCAGCCTGACCCGCGACGCCTCCTTGGGCCTGAGCGCCACCACCCCGATTTACTACGACGGCCAAGGCTTCATGGTCACCACCAAGAGCAAGATCAAGAGCGCCGCCCAGCTCAAAGGCCAAACCGTGTGCGTGCAATCCGGCACCACCACCGAGAAAAACCTGACCGACTACTCCCGCGCCAACAAGCTCAACATCAAGCCCGTGGTGTTTGAAAAACTCGAAGCCGCCACCGGCGCTTACTTCTCCGGCCGCTGCGTCGCCTACACCACCGACGCCTCGGGCCTGGCCTCCACGCGCAACAAAGAAGCCAAGAACCCGGCCGACCACATCATCCTGCCCGAGCTGATCTCCAAAGAGCCCCTGGGCCCCATGGTGCGCCGTGGCGACGAAGACTGGACCGCCTTGGTCAAGTGGACGGTGTATGGCCTCATGGAAGCTGAAGAGTACGGCGTGACCCAGGCCAATGTGGACCAGCTCAAAACCAGCAGCACCGACCCCGTGGTCCAGCGCATGCTCGGCCAAACCGAAGACACCGGCAAGCTGCTGGGCCTGGACAAAGAGTGGCTGGCCCGCGCCATCAAGGCCACCGGCAACTACGGCGAAATGTTCGAGCGCAACGTCGGCCCCAAGTCGGCCCTGGGCCTGCCCCGCGGCGTCAACAACCAGTGGAACAAAGGCGGCCTGATGTACGCCATGCCCATCCGCTGATCGGCTGAGTCCCCTTGAAAACCGTCTGTCGGGCCTGCCTGGCAGGCGGTTTTTCTCCATCGGCTTGGCCGTTTGTCAAAGTTTTTAAGCATGGCTTGTCCGCAAGCCACTGACCCATGAGCTCCTCTGCTTCTCCTCCTAAAACAAAAAGCTGGTCCTGGCGCAGCCAGGCCTTCAGAGGCCTGGTCTACCAAGTCTTGGCGCTCATCTTGCTGGCGCTGGGCCTGTGGTACTTGGGCCACAACACCCTGCTGAACATGCGCGAGCGCGGCATCCAAAGCGGCTACGACTTTTTGCTGCAAACCGCAGGTTTCGACATTGGCGAGAGCCTGATGGGCTTTGACTCTACCGAGAGCTACCTCAAGGCGTTCTGGGTGGGCCTGTCCAACACCTTGCGCGTGGCCATTTTGGGCATTGTGCTCACCACCATTTTGGGCACGTTGGTGGGCGTGGGCCGCTTTTCACGCAATGCGCTGGTGCGCGGCTTGTGCATGGCCTATGTGGAGTTTTTCCGCAATATTCCCATCTTGCTGCAGTTGCTCATGTGGTATTTGCTTTTCACCGAGCTGCTGCCCGATGCCCAAGACGCCTGGCAAGTGGGTGCTGTCTTTTTGAGCAAAGGCGGTCTGAGCTTTCCCGTGCCCATTTGGGCCGCAGGCCATGCTTGGGCCGCCATCGGCCTGCTTGCCGGACTGATGCTGGCATGGATGTACAGGCGCTGGGCGTTGGCGCAGTTTGAGGCCACAGGCCGCGTGCGCAGCATGTTCTGGGTGCCCCTAGGCCTGGTGCTGGCCTTGGGCGTGCTGGGCTGGCTGCTGGGCGGAGCACCCACCGCCACCCGAGCCCCCATCAAGGGCGAGTTTGCCATTGAAGAGGGCGGCGCCCTCACCCCCGAGTTCATGGCTGTGCTCTTGGGCCTGGTGCTCTACACCGCATCCTTTGTGGCCGAGGTGGTGCGCGCGGGCATTCAGTCGGTGGCGCGCGGCCAAAGCGAGGCTGCGGCCGCCTTGGGCCTGAACCGCAACCAAGAAATGCGCTTGGTCATGCTGCCGCAGGCGCTGCGCGTGATCATCCCGCCCATGACCAACCAGTACCTCAACCTCACTAAAAACTCCTCGCTGGCCGTGGCCATTGGCTACCCCGACGTGGTCTCGATTGCCAACACCGCCATCAACCAAACCGGCCGCGCGGTCGAATGCATCTCCATCGTCATGCTGATCTACCTCACCACTTCCTTGCTCACCTCGGGCTTTATGAATTGGTACAACGCCCGCGCGGCCATCAAGGAGAGGTAAGCCATGGCCACGGAAATTTTTCAATCCATTGCCGCGCGCCCCGCGCCTGTGCAAACAGGCGGCCTGCTGGGCTGGCTGCGTGCCAACTTGTTTGCCGATGCCCGCACCACCTTGAGCACGCTCTTGGTGGGCGGTGTCTTGCTGTGGTACCTGCCGCAGTTTTTGAATTGGGCGCTGGTGTCTGCGTACTGGCAACCCAACGCCGAAGCCTGCCGTGCCGATGGCGTGGGCGCCTGCTGGGGCGTGGTGGCTGAAAAGTACCGCCTCATTATTTTTGGCCGCTACCCCTTTGAAGAGCAGTGGCGTCCCCTGGTGGCCACGGGTGTGTTGTTGGCCTTGCTGGTGGCCAGCTGCACACGCGCCTTTTGGCGACCTTGGCTGGCTTTGCTGTGGGTCGGTGTGTTGGCGCTGTTTTTCTGGCTGATGCTGGGCGGCGGCGGCCTCACCCCCGTGGAGACCGACCGCTGGGGTGGCTTGCCGCTCACGCTGCTCTTGTCCACGCTGTCGATTGCCAT
>CANHKH010000380.1 GCA_947460165.1 Comamonadaceae bacterium | reverse complement strand
GCGCATGGCGCAAGACTTTTCCATGCGCCACATGCTGGTGGACGGCCAGGGGAACTTTGGCTCGGTCGACGGCGACAACGCCGCAGCCATGCGTTACACCGAAATTCGCCTGTCCAAGCTGGCCCACGAGCTGCTGGCCGACCTGGACAAAGAGACCGTGGACTTTGGGCCCAACTACGACGGCTCTGAAAAAGAGCCGCTGGTGCTGCCCACGCGCATTCCCAATTTGCTGGTCAACGGCTCGGGCGGCATTGCCGTGGGCATGGCCACCAACATTCCGCCGCACAACCTCAACGAGGTGGTGGACGCCTGCTTGCACCTGCTCAAACACCCAGACGCCAGCATTGACGATTTGATGGAAATTGTGCCGGCGCCCGACTTTCCGACCGCCGGCATCATTTACGGCATGAGCGGCGTCAAAGACGGCTACCGCACCGGGCGCGGACGCATTGTGATGCGGGCGCGCTGCCACTTTGAAGACATCGACAAAGGCCAGCGCCAGGCCATCATCGTGGACGAGCTGCCCTACCAGGTGAACAAAAAGACGCTGCAAGAGCGCATGGCCGAGCTGGTGCACGAGAAAAAGCTTGAAGGCATCAGCCACATTCAAGACGAGTCCGACAAGTCGGGCATGCGCTTGGTCATTGAGCTCAAGCGCGGCGAGGTGCCCGAGGTGGTGCTCAACAACCTGTACAAGCAAACGCAGCTGCAAGACACCTTTGGCATGAACATGGTGGCCTTGATTGACGGCCAACCCAAGCTGTGCAACCTCAAAGACTTGATCTCGGTGTTCTTGTCGCACCGCCGCGAGGTGGTGACGCGGCGCACCGTGTTCAACCTGCGCAAGGCGCGCGAGCGCGGCCATGTGCTTGAAGGCCTGGCCGTGGCGCTGGCCAACATTGACGAGTTCATCCGCATCATCCGCGAGGCCCCCACCCCGCCAGTGGCCAAGGCCGAGTTGATGAAGCTCAGCTGGGACAGCCAGTTGGTGCGCGAGATGCTCACCCGTGCGCGCACCGACGGCGGCGTGGTCAACGCCGACGACTACCGCCCCGACGGCTTGCAGCGCGAGTACGGCATGGGCCAAGACGGGCTGTACCGCTTGTCGGACACGCAAGCGCAAGAGATTTTGCAAATGCGCCTGCAGCGCCTGACCGGGCTGGAGCAAGACAAAATTGTGGGCGAGTACAAAGAGGTGATGTCCGAGATCGACGACCTGCTCGACATCTTGTCGCGGCCAGAGCGCGTCTCCACCATCATCAGCGAAGAGCTGACGGTGATTCGCCAGGAGTTCGGCCAAACCAAGCTGGGCCTGCGCCGCAGCCAAATTGAGCACAGCTCGTTTGACCTGTCGACCGAAGACCTGATCACGCCCACCGACATGGTGGTGACGCTCTCGCACCTGGGCTACATCAAGAGCCAGCCGCTGTCGGAGTACCGCGCGCAAAAACGCGGCGGGCGCGGCAAGCAAGCGACATCGACCAAAGAAGACGACTGGGTGGACCAGCTCTTTATTGCCAACACGCACGACTACATCTTGGGCTTTTCCAACCGAGGCCGGCTGTACTGGCTCAAGGTATGGGAGGTGCCAGCAGGCTCCCGAGGCTCCCGAGGCCGGCCCATCGTCAATATGTTCCCGCTGCAAGAGGGCGAAAAAATCACTGTGGTGCTGGCGCTGACTGGCGAGGCCCGCAGCTTTCCGGCCGACCAATATGTGTTCATGGCCACCTCCATGGGCACGGTCAAGAAAACCGCGCTGGAGGAATTTGGCAACCCGCGCAAGGCCGGCATCATTGCGGTGGACCTGGACGAGGGCGACTTTTTGATTGGCGCGGCGCTCACCGACGGCCAGCACGACGTGATGCTGTTCTCCGACGGCGGCAAGGCCGTGCGCTTTGACGAAAACGACGTGCGCCCCATGGGCCGCAACGCGCGCGGCGTGCGCGGCATGATGCTGGACGAGGGCCAAAGCGTCATTGCCATGCTGGTGGCCGAAGACGAGCACCAAAGCGTGCTGACCGCCACCCAAAACGGTTTTGGCAAACGCACGCCCATTGGCGAGTACACCCGCCACGGCCGGGGCACCAAGGGCATGATTGCCATCAGCCAAAGCGAGCGCAACGGCAAAGTGGTGGCCGCCACGCTGGTGCACGCCGACGACGAGATCATGCTGATCACCGACAGAGGCGTGATGGTGCGCACCCGCGTGTCTGAAATCCGCGAGTTGGGCCGCGCCACGCAAGGCGTGACGCTGATCAGCCTGGACGACGGCACCCAGCTGTCGGGGCTGCAGCGCATTGTGGAAAACGACGCCAACGCCCAAGCCTTGGGCGGCGAACCCGAGCTGGACGCTGATGGCAAAGACGCTGGCGAAGGCGAGGCCGGCGCAGAGCCCACGGCCCCCTGATGAGCCGCCCCTTTAACTTCTCGGCCGGCCCGGCCGTGATGCCCGAAGAAGTGCTGCGCACCGCCGCCGCCGAGATGCTGGACTGGCACGGCAGCGGCATGGGCGTGATGGAGATGAGCCACAGAGGCAAGGAGTTCATCTCCATTTACGAGGCGGCCGAGCGCGACCTGCGCGAGCTGCTGGCGGTGCCAGAGAACTTCCAGATTTTGTTCATGCAAGGCGGTGGCCTGGCAGAAAACGCCATCGTGCCGCTCAACCTCTCGCGCGGCGGCGCCATGGACTTTGTGCTCACGGGCAGTTGGAGCCACAAGTCGCTCCAAGAGGCGGGCAAATACGGCCAAGCCCGCGTGGCCGCCACCGCCCAAGACACCGGCTTTCACAGCATTCCGGCACCCTCCTCCTGGCGCCTGGGCGATGACGCCAGCTATGTGCACATTTGCAGCAACGAGACCATACACGGTGTGGAGTTCCAGGCCTTGCCCGACTTGCAGGCCCTGGGCTGCCAAGCGCCATTGGTGGTGGACTTTTCCTCGCATGTGTGCTCCCGGCCCGTGGACTGGTCGCGCGTGGGCCTGGCTTTTGGCGGGGCCCAAAAAAACCTAGGGCCCGCCGGTTTGACGCTGGTGGTGGTCAGACAAGACCTGCTGGGCCAAGCCCTTCCCGCCTGCCCCTCGGCCTTTGACTACACGCTGGTGGCCGAGCACCAGTCCATGTACAACACGCCGCCCACCTACGGCATTTACATGGCGGGGCTGACCTTTGCCTGGCTCAAGGCCCAAGGCGGTGTGGCTGCCATGGAGGCGCGCAACCAGGCCAAGGCCAAGTTGCTGTACGACTTCATTGACGGCTCGCAGCTCTACACCAACCCGGTGGCTGCGGCCGTGCGCTCGCGCATGAACGTGCCTTTTTTCCTGCGCGACCAGGCCTTGAACGAGGCTTTTTTGGCAGGCGCCAAAGCCGCTGGCCTGCTGCAGCTCAAGGGCCACAAGTCGGTGGGCGGCATGCGCGCGAGCATTTACAACGCCATGCCTATCGAAGGCGTGCAAGCGCTGGTGGATTACATGCGTGCTTTTGAGCAACGGGCATGAGCACGCCTTTGACGATGCAGCGCGGCACGCTTGCCCTCAGCCCAGCCCTCTTCCAAAGCAAGAGTCAGCAAAACATGTGCGGCCTGTATTTGCGCCCTCTCCCCCTGGGAGAGGGTTGGGGTGAGGGCACGCGCCGCACCAACCTATGGAGTGCCTTCCAGCCATGAGCCAGACCCCCATCCAATCCGACGCCCTGGCCCCCCTGCGGGTGCAAATCGACGCCCTGGACGCCCAGTTGCTGCAACTGCTCAACCAGCGCGCCCGCGTGGCCGAGCAGGTCGGCGAGATCAAGCGCGCCGAGGGCTCGCCCTTTTTCCGGCCCGACCGGGTGGCCCAGGTCATTCAAAAAATCACCAGCGCCAATCCCGGCCCGCTGCACAACGAACATGTGGCCGCCATTTGGCGCGAAATCATGTCGGCCTGCCTGGCGCTGGAGGCGCCGCAGCGCGTGGCCGTGCTGGGGCCGCAAGGCACGTTTTGCGAGCAGGCGGCGGTGGAGTTTTTTGGCAGCGCCGCCAACTTGATTTACTGCGCCAACTTTGACG
>CANHKH010000379.1 GCA_947460165.1 Comamonadaceae bacterium | reverse complement strand
TTCGGTCTTCGTAAAAGGCTCTCTCCACGATCAAGTCGGCCATGGCCTGTCCTTGCAAGATGCAAAAAATAGCCATCAAGCACAAGCGCCGCATATTCAAAGTGAAGACCTCCGGTTGCCCGCACCGCAGTGCGCAAACGATGAGTTGGACTTTATCTTTTTTGTGAACCTTTCCGAACCTTTCAACCTTCAGCTCAAGCCCAAACCATCAGGCAAGCCGCTTGCAGTTACTGTCAAGCCAAGTCGATAGCGCAAATGAACGGCAGTCCAGCTGCCCAGAAGTCTTGATCGGTGTGACACCCAAATGTTAGAACGGACGGTACGACCTACACAGACAAATGTGCTTCCAGTCCCCGACGCGGTGCCGGGCCAATCGAAGGCCCATAACCCAGACGCGTCCACATCTGCACCGTGTGACCGCGATCGGCAGCGCCCAGCAACTGGTGCACGGCCTGGTAGTGCGGCTTTTGCTCGGGGTATTCCTGCAAGGCCTGTGACAAGGGTTGCATGGACAGGCCCTGCGCCGTGGCGGCCAACTGGGCCCGCACATAGGCCCGCCCGGTTTGCAGCTGGGTGATGCGGTCGTTGCGCTCGGTGCTCAGCCAGGAATAGGCCGGGGTGCTGGCGATGGCGGCATTGAAGCGCTCCAGCTGGCCTTTGATCTCTGAGCTTTCGGGTGCTGACGCCTTGGTGCGGTCAAACAAACCCAAGGCATTCAGGGCGCGCACCATGGGTGAGTTCAGCGAGATGCCGTCGCGGTGCTGGGCGATTTCTTGGGGGCCAATGCGCAGCACATGGTAGGACTCGAGCAATGTGCGCGGCGTGACCAGCTCGGTGCGCCAGGCGTCCATGGCAATCTGCGCGTGGCGGGCCATGGCCGCGTCTTCGCCCCGGGTGACCATGCCCAAAGTCACCGGCAAACCTTTGACACTCTCGCGCACCGCCTGAAAAACCGCGGCATCGGGCGTGCGTGCCTCGTACACGCCCTTGTGGGTGTGGCGCTTGAACACCTGAGCAAACAGCGGGTCGGGCTGCACCTGCGCATCGCGCACCAAGAGAACGCGGGCGGTGGGTCGGGTGTCGGGGGCCTTGGCACTGAACTCGCCTTCGGGGAAAGGCGTGACCTCGGTGCGGTAGCCGCGCTGGCGGGCCGCCAAGTCCAGCACTTCGATGAAGGTGCCCTGGCTGATCACCAGCTGACGCGAAAGCGGATCGGTCTCGGGCAGCAAACGCGTCATGTCCATGCGCAGCACGATGGTGTCAGGCGTGTCCAAGTCCACCAACCACGACTGCAGGTTGTGCGCGTGCGGGGCCAGCAAGGCGTGCGACAAAACCCAACGGCGGATGTCCAGGCTGTCGGCTGGAGGGTTCCAAGCGGCAATCGCTTCGGGCGGCATGCTGCTGTCGCAGCCGGTCAAGCTGGTCACGGTGGCTGCGGCGATGAAACCGCCGCCGGCAATGCGCAAGATTTGTCTTCTGTTCATGGTGTGGCTCTCGTTTAAATGGTGTTGAAAAGGGTCTGAGGTGGATTGTCTTGACCCCAGAGCCATTGCACAATTGCATAAAACCAAACACCAGCCATTCATTTATGAATACATCAAACTTCAACTGGGCGCTCATCCCCTCTTTTATGGCGGCCCTGGAACACGGCAGCCTGATGGGCGCGGCCCGCGCCACCGGGATGAGCCAGCCCACGCTGGGGCGGCACATTGCCGAGCTGGAAGAGCAACTGAAACTCGTGTTGTTCGAGCGCACCGGGCGCGGCTTGCAGCCCACCGCGCAAGCGCTGGAACTGGCCGAGGCCGCCCACACGATGCGGAACGGCGCGGCGCAGTTTTCGCGGATGGCTTCGGGGTCGGGGCAAACGGTGCAAGGCCGGGTGCGGCTGTCGGCCAGCCAGCCCGTTGCATGCTTTTTGTTGCCTCCCATCTTGGCCCGCATGCGCCAGGCCCTGCCCGACGTGGTGGTCGAACTGGTGGTCAACAACTCGGTGAGCAACTTGCTTTTGCGCGAAGCCGACTTGGCGCTGCGCATGGTGCGACCCGAGCAAGGCAGCCTGGTGGCCAAACACATTGGCCAAATTGCACTGCGCGCCTGCGCCAGCCACAGCTATTTGCAGCGCAGGGGCACGCCGGCGCAACCCGCGGATCTGCTGGCGCACGACCTGATCACGGGCGACCACAACACCGAGATCGAAGACGGTTTTGTGGCGCTGGGTTTTTCGGCCAGCGGCCTGCGCCACGGCCTGCGCACCGATGACCTGATCGCCCATTGGGCAGCCGTGCAAGCCGGGCTTGGCGTGGGTTTTGTGAGCGAGCACCTGATTGACTCAGACCCCACTGTCGAGGCCATCTTGCCGATGATCGAGTTGCCGGTCTTCCCCGTTTGGCTCACGGTGCACCGCGAGCTGCGCACCAGTGCGCTGATGCGCGCGGTGTTTGACTTTTTGGCAGACGAGGTGTCACAAGCACTAAAAAATCGTGACCTTCCAGCGCTCAGGTGAAGGCCTTACCAGAGCGCTCTTCACTGTTGCGTTCGTAAAATTCAGTGAAGGCCTCTGGGCTGCCATCGCTGCAGTCACTCGGGTTCGCTCAGTTCTTGCCACGCCTGCACACCCATTCCAATTTATGAAAAACCTCTTGACGCGCCCTCTAATAGCCTTGCTGCTGTGCGCTTTGCCCGCACTCGCCTGGGCACACGGCATTTCTGACGAAGACCGCCAGCGCATGCTCGATGGCGGCTACCTCCAATATGTGGGTCTGGGCGCGAGTCACATGCTCACGGGCTACGACCATTTGTTGTTCCTGTTCGGCGTGGTCTTCTTTTTGACCACCTTCAAAGACGTGGCCAAGTTCGTCACCGTGTTCACCATCGGCCACTGCATCACGCTGATCTTCGCGACCTATTTCAAGATCACCTGGAACTTCTATTTGGTCGACGCCCTCATCGCCCTGAGCGTCATCTACAAAGGCTTTGACAACAACGGCGGCTTTCAAAAGCACCTGAACATGCCCTCCCCCAACCTGTTGAAGGCGGTCTTTGTCTTTGGCCTGCTGCACGGCTTTGGTCTGTCCACCCGCTTGCAGCAACTGCCTTTGGGCGACGACCCGATGGCCATGCTCTGGCGCATCTTGAGTTTCAATGTGGGTGTGGAAGTCGGGCAAATCGCCGCCTTGAGCGTGATGGTGGCGGTGTTGGCGCTGTGGCGGCACCTACCCTCATTCCAGCGCTTCAGCCACCTGGCCAACCTGGGTTTGATTTATGCCGGTATTTACCTCCTGTTCACCCAGCTGCATGGCTACCAGCACGACAGCCACCCCGACAGTTTCCGCTTTCCGGCGCAAGAGCACCAGCACGCGCACGAAGACATGGACATTCAAAACACCACCGACGACAGCCGCAACACTTTGAAGTAATCAAGGCGTTCAACCATTGACTGGAAACACCATGACCCAAATCATCCTCATCGCCCTGACCCTGAGCACCGCCCTGTGGGCACCCATTGCCTTGGCCGACCCGGGCAACAGCTGCCACTTTCACGGCAAAAAACCGGCGCCAGAAGCCACCGTGAGCGGCTGTGCCTTGCAACGCAAAGACACCCTGGTGAAAACCGGCAAACTCGATGCAGCCTGGACTGCCATCAAGCCGACCAACATCGAAATCATCGAAGGCAAAAAGGGCAAGGAATGGAAGGTGACGTTCAAAGACGCCGCTGCAAATGACAAAACCAAGGAGACGCTCTACATGTTCTTCACCTTGCCGGGCAACTTTATTGCGGCCAACTTCACGGGGCAATGAAGCTCACAAAGGGCTCGTGCTCCAGCAGGGCACGCCTTGCGGCCTGAGAAAAGGACTGCTTCAACCAGAGCGAACGGCGCACCCTGATCGATGGCAGATGAGCAAGTCCGAACTGCCCGACAATCACCCTTTTGGAACTTTCAGTCAGCAGCGGCTTCTTTTATGGCGATTCAATGGTTTCCCGGACACATGCACCTCACGCGCAAGGCGATTGGGGAGCGCATCAAAGACATTGACGTCGTCATTGAGATGCTGGACG
>CANHKH010000378.1 GCA_947460165.1 Comamonadaceae bacterium | reverse complement strand
TGGTGCGCAGCAGCAAGTTGCCGTCGGGCACATAGCCGGTTTGCACCACCACGTCGGGGGCCGCTTGCTTGGCGCGCAGCACCGAGTCATTCAGGTCAATGGTGCGCGCCGGGTGTGCGCCCACGCCCACCACCTGGGCGCCCGCTTCGGTCAGCAGCCGGCGCTGCACCTGGGCAATGCCGGTGCCGTAAATGGAGTCTTCATGCTCGAGCCAGACTTTGAGGCCCTTGATGTCTTTTTTCAGGCTGGGCGCAATCAGGTTGCGGATGACGTTGACCGAGGTCGAGGCAAAGGCATTGCCGTCTGGGCCGCTGCGGATGAAGTTGGGCAGGCCGCGCTCGGTGAGGTTGACCGCCACCGCATTGGTTTCCCAGTACAGCTTGTTGTAGCGCATGGCCGCGTCGCTGGCCGTGAGCGAAATGCCGCTGATGTAGGTGCCCAGGTACATGTCGACCTTGTCTTTGACCGCGAGCTGCTCGACGGTGGAAATGCCTTGCTGCGGGTTGGAGGCGTCGCCGCGCACCAGCTCTAGCTTTTTGCCCAAAAGGCCACCCGAGGCGTTGATTTGGTCCACCGCCAGCTCGTAGCCGCGCGTCACCTCTGTGCCATACAGCGCCAAGGGGCCGCTGTAGGGGTTGATGGCACCAATTTTGATGTTTTGGGCCATTGCCGAACCACCGCCCAAAGTGGCGGCGCTGAGCAGCATGGCGCTGGTCAGCAGTTTCATCTTGCTTGCAAATTTCATGGCTGTCTCCTTGAGTTGCCTGTCGATTGAAAAACGACGTCCCTGCACTTGACCACCGCGTCCACGTCAAAACGCGGTGGAGCGAACCTCTTGCGAGTTCTTTGAAAAGTTAAAAAATTCACAGCACGCCCAGCTGACGGCCTATGGGCCAGTAGGTGCCGCCGCCGGTGACACCGCCGTCCACCGCGAGGTCGGCGCCTGTGATGTAAGACGCTTGCGGCCCCAGCAAAAAGAACATCACGTCGGCCAGCTGTTCGGGCTGGGCCATGTGCTCCAGCGGAATGATGGTCTGCAAGCTCTCCACCAAGGCCGGGTAGTTGCGCACCATCTCTGTGTCCACCACGCCGGGGCAGATGCAGTTCACGCGGATGCCGCGCGGGCCCAGCTCCATGGCGGCGCTGCGCGTCAAGCCCCGCAGCGCCCACTTGGTGGCGCTGTAGGCGGCCGAGAAATAACCCGTCATGCCCACGGTGGACGAGACATTGACGATGGCCGCGCCCCGCTCCATCAATGGCGCCATGGCGCGGGTGGCCAAAAAGCTGCCGGTGAGGTTGGTGGCCATCACCCGCTCCCAGTTCTCCAGCGTGGTCTGCGTGACCGTCGAACGCGGGCCAGTGATGCCAGCGTTGTTGACCAGGCCCTGCAGCGGCAGGCCCTGGGCGCGCACCTGCTCGGCCAAGGCGGCCCAGGCGGCTTCACTGGCCACATCGGCATGCACCTCCACCAAGTGACCGGCCAGGCCTTGCGCACGCTCACGCAGCTGCGCCCAGGCGGCATCGCCAGCGGGCAAGGCGTCCAGCACGTAGACGGTGGCGCCAGCTTCCATGAGCAGCTGCGCCACGCAAGCGCCCTGCCCTCTGGCGCCGCCCGTGACCACGGCGGCCTTGGCTTGCCAATGGAGGCTGGTGGGGGTGTTCACAGACACGCTCACTGCGGCTTGATGCCGGCGGTGGTGGCCACTTCGCGAAAGCGCTCGATCTCGGCGAGCTGAAAGCGCCGCATGTCGCCCGTCAGCAGGTTCATGGGGTCGGTGCCAATCTTGCGCGAAAACTCCTTGGTGGCCGGCATGTCCAGCACTCTCTTGACCGCATCCACAATTTTTTGCGTGACCGCCTCGGGCGTTTCGCTGCGCACGGTCAGCGTGGTCCAGGTGTAGTTCACGTACTCTGGAAAGCCCTGCTCTTTGACCGTGGGGATCTCGGGGTAGTCGGGGTGACGCACATCGCCAGAGACGGCCAGGGCGCGCATTTTGCCGGCCTTGACGTTGGGAATGGAGGCGATCAAGTCGCTGAGCGACCAGTCGATCTGATTGCCCATGAGCGCCAGGAAGGACTCGGGCGCGCCCCGGTAAGAGATGTTTTCGTGCCGGGTCTTGCTGACCGCGCCAAACCACTCGGCCGACAGGTGAAAGCCGGCGGTGTAGGTCCCCACGTTGAGCTTGTTCTGGCCTTCACGGCCGAGCTTGACCAGGTCGGCCAAGGTGTTGATGCGCGGGTTGGAGCTCGAAGACAGCACCACCATCATGCCGCGGGTCAGGCCTGCGATGGGCTTGAAATCCTTGATCGCGTCATAGGGCAGGTCTTTGATCACCACCGGGTTGACCGCCAGGTGGGTGTTGGTGCCCAAAAACAAGGTGTAGCCGTCGGCAGGCGCTTGTTTGACCGCCATGGCCGCGATCACGCCATTGCCACCCGCACGGTTTTCCACCACCACCGGCTGGCCCAACACCCCGGTAAGCTGCTCGGCAAAGTAGCGGCCCACAATGTCCGAGCCACTGCCCGGCGAGGTGGGCACCACAATGCGCAGGCCTCGCGCGGGGAAATTGTCTTGCGCCAGTGCAGCGCCTGTGGTGGCCAGCACAGCCAGGGTCAGCACGGTGTTGATCCAGTGTTTGCTCATGTCTTGTCTCCTTTTTTTTCATCAGGGGGCCTGAGCAGGGCTCAGGCCGGCTCAAATCGCGGCAGGGCAAAGTCACCCTCCCGCTCTATGCGCAAGTTCAAGGCTTGATCTATCGTCAAATCGCCAGGGTCGGCCAGACCCACCACGTTGCTGATCAGGCGCGGGCCTTCGGCCAACTCCACGATCGCCACGTTGTAGGGCAAGCGGTTTTTAAAAGCCTCGTGGTAGGCGATGTGAAACACCACCCAGCTGACCACCTTGGCGTGGCCGCTGGCTGGCTGCCAGTGCCAGTCGGCCTCCAGGCAGGACGGGCATTCGGTGCGGGCGGGCAGCCAGGCGTGGCCGCAGCGGCGGCAGCGCTGAAAGCTGAGCTGGCCTTGGGCGAGGCTCTCCCAGTAAGGGGCGTTCAGCTCGGTGCGCTGAGGCAGGGGCAAGTCAATGTCATTCATGGTCGCTCTCCTTACTGGCCCAAGATGAGGGTGGAATGCGTGTGCATGATGCCGCCCTGGTTGCTGACAATGCACTTTTGCGCGCCCTTGACCTGGTTGTGCGACTCACCGCGCAGCTGGCGCACGCCTTCGATCACCAGTTGCAGCCCGGGCATGCCGGTCTCTGACAACAAGCCACCTGCGGTGTTGAGCGGCAAGTCGCCGCCCAGGGCCACGCGCCCGCCTTCGACAAAGTGACCGCCCTCGCCTTTTTTGCAAAAGCCGTAGTCCTCCAGGGTCATCAGGGGCACGATGGAAAAGCAGTCGTAAAGCTGCGCCACGTCCATGTCTTTGGGCGCCAGGCCCGCCATCTTGAAAGCGGTGTGGGCGGAGGCGGCTGCGGCGGTGGAGGTGAGCGTGGGGCGCTGCACCACTTCCCAGGAGGTTTGGCCCTGGCCAAAGCCCAAGATGGACACGGGCTTGGCCACTTTCAGCTGGCGGGCGCGCTCGGCCGACATCACCACCACGGCGGCGGCGCCGTCAGACACCAAACAAATATCGTCGCGGGTGAGCGGCGCCACGATGGGGCGCGACTGGCGGTACTGCTCCAGCGTGAGCGGTTTGCGCAGCTGGGCGTGGGGGTTGGCCGCGCCGTGGTTGCGGCAGGCCGTGACGATGGCGCCCAGCTGGTCGCGGGTGGTGCCAAATTCGGCCATGTGGCGCTGGGCGATCATGGCGTAGCCCGAGGGCACGCCAAACCAGCCAAACACGTCGTCGTCGCCCCAGGATTTTTCATAAGCGTGGCGCGAGCCGGTGGCCGGGTTGTCGGCCAGGCAGACCAAGGCAATCTCGCACTGCCCGGCTTCAATGGCCAGGGCGGCGTAGCTGATCATGCTGATGTTGCTGGCGCCGCCGTGGTCGTACACCCCGCCTATGCGCGGCATCAGGCCCATGGCCTCGGCCAGCTTTTGGGCGTACATCATCTCGAAC
>CANHKH010000377.1 GCA_947460165.1 Comamonadaceae bacterium | reverse complement strand
CGCGGCCGACGCCTTGCAAGACGCGCTCAAGCTGGCCCGCCAAGAGCTGGAGATGAACCAGGCGCTGCTGAGCTCGGGCGATGTCAGTCGCGTCGAAGTGATGCGCGCCTTGCGCCAGGTCGGCGACTTGGAAGCCCGACTGAGTGAGCTCAAAAACAAATACGAGCAAGAGGCCCGCACCGAGGTGGCCAGGCTGGAAGACGAGCTGTCCTCCCAGCGCCACCGGCTCGAGGAACGCCGCAGCGTGCTCGAACACACCGACATGTCGGCCCCCGTGGCCGGCATCGTCAAGTACCTGCGGGTCAACACCGTGGGCGGCGTGCTGCGCGCAGGCGACGAGCTGATGCAAATCTCGCCCACCGAAAGTGAAATGCTCATCGAGGCCCGCATCAACCCGGCCGACATTGGTCAGCTCGACCTGGGCTTGCCGGTGCAAGTCAAGCTCGACGCCTTTGACTACTCGGTCTACGGCATGCTCACCGGCAAACTCACCTACCTCAGCTCAGACACCTTGGTCGAGCAAGGCGCCAACGGCCAGTCCACGAGCTACTACCGTGCCCGCATTCAGCTGGACCGCACGCAGGTCAACCCCATGCTGGCCAAGGTCGAGCTCAAGCCCGGCATGACCTCCACCATAGACATCAAGACCAAGACACGCAGCGTCTTGCGCTATCTGATCAAGCCCGTGATCCGCACCTTCTCGGGCGCGCTCAACGAGCGCTGAGCCCCCGTGCGGCCCTGCCGCACGGGGCGGGCCGCGGCAGCACGCACCTGGCGGCGCTGCCATGGCCCGCACACGGCCACACCCTCACCCAGCCCCTGGCCTGGGCCACCCCGGCCACCCAGCCATGGGCCGTGTGGCTCGCGCGCCATCTGCCACCCGCAGCTGACCAGGCCAGCTTTGCCGTTCACCACAGCCTTGAGCATGCGGCCCAAGGTGCAGCAGGCCCAGCGCCTCGTCCACCGTTGAGGCTGGGCGCGCCGTGCAGCGGTGGTGCGCGCCAGGACCAAGGCGCGGCCCCTCCAACACCCAGCGGTGCCCGTTGGCCCCAGTCGGCGCATGCCCGCAAGCCAATCGCCACGCCATCTGCCCGTTGCCTGCCCTGCCGCGGCACAGCAGCACATCGCATTGCACCATCAGTGATATTGGCTTAGTCCTAAGGTGCGCGTTTTTCGCCAAAGCGCAGTCAGGACAAGGAAAAGCGTGGCCAGTGGGCGGCCTGATCCAGGCAAAACGTTAACTAAGAGAGAAAAATAGAAAAATATCTACCTAAAAACTTGTAAATTGACGATGAAAAAATGTGAATGCAAAAGTAAGATGCGCAACTATTGAGACACATAGCAATGATTTCGTGTTTATTTTTAACACTAACCCGTACAGACTAGATAAATATTCATAAATAAGACAGGAAGCAAGGTCTTCAGATGGCCATGATTTCGCAAAAATCTTTAATGTCAACAACGACAAACCGACGGTTCCTGAGCGGGGTGAGCGCGGTCAAGGCAGGGCTTGCGGCATGAAGCTGTCAGGCGATTCAGCCTCGGTGTGGCCGGGGTATGTGGCGGCGGTGGCCAGTTTGCTGCTGAGCTTGCTCTTGCTGGCCGGGGTGCTGGTGGTGGCCATCTCGCAGGTAGGTCGCTTGGTGGGCAGCTACAACCGGCAGCTTTTGGTCGAGATCATTGAAGACGAGCGGCGCGCCGAAGAGATCGACGAGTTGGGCAAAAAGACGCAGGCGCTGGCCATGGCGACGGCCCAGGCCAAGGTGGCTGCCGCACAAGAGCTGGAACAGGCGCTGCGGCGCGCGCGGCAGCAAGAGCAAGAGCGGGCGCAGCAGCAAGAGCGGGCGCAGCAGCTAGAGCTGGCCAAGGCCCAAGAGTTGGCCAAAGAGCAGGCCCAGGTGCGTGCCCAGGAGCAGGCCTTGAACGCGCAGCTGAGCCAAAAAGCCAGCGAGTTGGCGGCGGCCCAGTCTGAGTTGGCGCGGCTGGAGCTGCTCAAGCGCCAAGCGAGCGTGGTGCGCGGCGGGCGGGGCGCGGACAAGATTTTCAGGTTTGCCTTTGGCGCGGGCGCCCAGGGTCTGGAGGCCGAGGTGGTCAAGGAGTTGCACGCCGCCTTGAGCCGCCAGGAGCTGACCCAGCGCCGCTGGCTCATCGAGGCGGGGGCCAAGGGCGTGAGCGTGGTGGGCAGCCGTGAGATCTTCCGGCTCATGATCAGCCTGCGCAGCGAACTCCAGGAAATGGGCTTGGCCACCGACAAGGTTCGCTTGGTGCTCAACGCAGAGCGCTCACCGCAGGAGTTCACGGGCAACGCCGATGCCGGTGACATTGTCATTGTGCTGCGGCCCGATGGCCAAGACAGGGCGCCATCATGAGGGGGGCGGTGGCCGAGCAGAACTATTGGCCGGGCTATTTGGACGCCCTGATCAATGTGATGCTGAACCTGCTGTTTCTGGTGGCTGTGTTTGCCATTGGTTTGTTGTTGCTGAACGTGCAGACCATGACCCAGCAGCGCCAGCTCACGGACTTGGGCGCGCAACAAGAGCAGGTCTTGGGCGCGCAAACGCAAGAGATCATGGACGAGCTGGGTCTGGATGAAGCAGAAAAAGCCAGGCTGACCGCCCGCCTTGAGCAGCTCGATGTGGCGGCCATGGTCGAGCGCAGGCGCCGCTTGGGGCTGCTCAGCCAGGAGGTGGCCGAGCAAGAGTCTGTGGTGGCGCTGCGCAAGCCGCAGGCCTTGGCGCCTGAGCCGGCGCCGGCTGCGGCTGCGGCTGCGGTGATACCAACGCCGGTGACACCTGCAGCGCCGCCCGACAAGGCCGATCCAGCCGAGTCGGTGCAGGCGCAAAAAAAGCGCATGGAAGAAAAGGCCTTGAAGCTGGCCGAGGCCGAGCAGCGCCTCAATGACATGGCCGAGCGCGTGGCGCAAAGCCAGCGCCAACTCTCGGCACTGCAGGCCAGCCGGGCGCAGCCGGTGCAAGACCAAGTGGTCGATTTGCGCATCGCGGGCCGCAGCCTGGCCGTGGAGACGGCACAGACCTCGCAGGCGCTCAGGCAGGCCTTGGGGGGTGTGCCGCAGGCGGTGTGGGAGTACGCCGCGGACGAGTTTGCCTGGCCCCGCAGCAAGAGTTTGCCGCTGGGTTACGCGGTGGCGGACAAGACGGCGGGCTGGAAATTGATTGTGTTTTCCGACCCTGACAACCCGCGCGTGCTGCGCGAGTCCTTTGCCCGGGGCAACGCGACCCGGGAGTGGATGGTCAAGGACGGCCATGTGCGCGGACAAATCCAGGTGGAGTTAAAGCCGGCCAAGCAAGTGCCTGGTCTGGGCGAGATCGCCTACCGGCAGGTGTTCATGGTGCCGCGCCCCTGACGGGGCGGCGCTGATCAGGAAATCGAAGAAAGGTTGCATATGAAAGTTGCCACGGCAGTCAAGGCCATGTCGAACAAAAGCGTGTTGGCGCCAAGCGCGCCGGGGGGACGTGCAGGCGTGCCATGGCGGCCCTGGCTGATTGCCTTTGGGCCGTCTGCGGCGGTGATCTTGGCGGGGCTGACCATGTTTTGGGACGCCGTGCTCAGCTCGGTGGCCTCGACCCCGCACCCGGAGTTGGTGTATGGGATTTTTGCGGCCTACGTGGTGGGTTTGGTGCTGTGCGCGCAGGCGCTCAGGCGCTTCCAGCAAGAGGCGCAGTACACCCACGACTGGGTGAGCTTGCCCAGCAACAGCGCGCGCCGAGAGTATGTTGAGAAAAACCAGAGCGCCCGCCGTGCCTTGAGCTTTTCGGCCTTGGCGGCCTTGACCTCGAGCTTGCCCAGCGCCGAGCGCCATGCCAAGTTCGAGCGCGAGTTGCAGGCGGTGGAAGCCTCCTTGTTGGAAAAGCTGGCCTTGCCCAACTACTTGGCCGGTGCTTTGGTGGGTTTGGGGCTGGTGGGCACCTTTGTGGGATTGTTGGTGTTGATTCATTTTAAAAACTGAGCCAGTCTGAGGCTAATTCACGACGAAATTTGAGCCACGTTAGCAGCATCCCCTGCTTATTTTTTGGGCAGGAGTGTGCAGGAGTGATTAACGTGGG
>CANHKH010000376.1 GCA_947460165.1 Comamonadaceae bacterium | reverse complement strand
TCATCCGAGGCGACAAACCCCACCACGTCGGCGATGTCGGCGGGCTGACCGAGGCGCCCAAGGGCTATCGTGGCGATCACCTGCTCGGCGGCGGGGGTGCCCGGTTTGACGCGGTTCATCGCGGTGTCGGTCAGGCCGGGCGAGACGGCGTTGACGGTGATGCCGCGGCTGCCGAGCTGAGCCGCCAGCAGCCGCGTGAGGGCCTCTATGCCCGCCTTGGCCGGCGCGTAGGCCGCCATGCTCGGAAAGGCCGCTCGGGCCCCCATGGACGAGATGTTGATGATCCGCCCGCCATCGCGCAGACGGGCCAGAGATTGCTGGATCAGAAAGAACGGCGCCCGCAAGTTGACGGCGATGGTGCGGTCAAACTCGGCGTGGGTCACGCACTCTATGGTTTCGCGGCGGATCACGCCGGCGTTGTTGACCAAGATGTCCAGGCCCGTGTCGCCCCGTCGCTGCGCCAAGATGGCGTCGGTCTGCTGCAGCAGCACCGTGGGGCCGTCATCGCCTTGCAGGTCCGCAAAAACGGCGGCAGCAGCGCCGCCGCCGGCCTCGATTTCCCGCACCACCTCGCTTGCCTGCGCGCTGGCTTGACGGCCATGGACCAGGACCAGGGCGCCTTCGCGCGCGAGCGCCAAGGCGATGGCCCGCCCTATGCCCTGGCTGGAACCTGTGACGAGCGCGACTTTCCCTGAGAGCTTGCCCACGGTCTGCCTTTCAAGGAACCACGATCAGTTTGCCAAAGGCCGAGCGGTCTTCCAGGGAGCGAAAGGCTGCAGGCGCCTCGCTCAAGGGGTAGACCTGGTCGACCGGCGGATTCAGGCGCCCGCTTTCCACCAGCTCCAGCAGGGCGTGCAGGTCGCTTCGGTCCCAGCCGTTGGAGCCCATGATGTTCAACTCAAAGGTCCAAATGAAGCGGATGTCGGTCTTGGGGTCGTAGCCGGCAGTGGCGCCGCAGGTGAGCAGCTTGCCCCCTTTGGTGAGGCAGCGCAGCGAGGGCACCCAGGTGTCGCCGCCCGTGAAGTTGACGACCATGTCCACACCGCCGCCGCCGCCTATTTTTGGCTTGCCGACCAGGGCTTGGACCGCCTTCATGAAGTCGCCGTCCTTGTAGTTGACGCCGTGGTGAGCGCCCAGCTGCGCCAGCCGATCGAGCTTGTCTTGGCTGGAGGCGGCGACGATCACCTCGGCGCCGCTCAGGCGGGCCAGCTGAACGCAGCAGGTGCCCACTCCGCCCGACGCGCCCAGGATCAAAATGCGTTGCCCAGCGGCAGAGCCGTCCAGCGGCAGGCCGCCACGGCCGACCATCATGCGGTAGGCCGTGCCGTAGGCCACCGGCAGCGCGGCGGCCTTCTCAAAACTCACGCCCTGCGGCAGCCGCAGGAGTTGGTCGGCTGGCACGCGGCAGTATTCAGCGAGCCCGCCGTCGGTGGTTTCGCCCAGGAGCGCGTAGTTCTCTCGGGTGTAGGGGTCGGCCAACACGCGGTCGCCCACCTGCCAGTCGCCACACCCTGGCCCGACTTCGGCCACGGTGCCGGCCACGTCTATGCCCATGATCAAAGGCATGGGGACCTTGATCCCGGGCATGCCCTTGAGGGTAAAAAGGTCGTGGTAATTGAGCGCGCAGGCACCGACTTGGATGACCACGTGGCCTGGCGTGGCCAAAGGCCGCGGCCAGTCGGTGTGGTAGGTGAGGTTCTCAACGGTGCCGTGAGACGCGATGACTTGTGCTTTCATGGACTTGCCTGGGGTGATGGGGTGTGGATGAAAAAGTGCGTCGCTCACGCCGACCTGCCGCAGGGGCGCTGTGGCTTGGCCGTGTCAGCGGCCCAGATCGGCGGCCAGGGTGCGGATTCGCATCTTGTCGATTTTGTTGGCGGCCGACAGCGGCATCTCGGCAATGAAGCGGACGAAGCGTGGATGCTGGTAGACCGGGCCCTTGGCCAGGGCGTAGGCCTTGATGGCCTCTTCGCTCACGGTGGCGCCCGCTTTGCGCACGATGAAGGCCACCGGGATTTGGCCCTTGATCTCGTCGGCGATGGGGATGACGGCCGCTTGGTCCACATCCGGGTGGGTTTCCAGCAGGCGCTCGATCTCGCCGGGGTAGAGGTTTTCGCCGCCGCAGACGAACATGTCGTCCACGCGCCCGACGAAGTAATAAAAGCCCTGGTCATCGCGACGCATGACATCGCCTGTGCGGTACCAACCGTCCACCAGCCGCTTGCGTGTTTCTTCTTCGCGGTGGAGGTAGCCGGGCATGATGGCGCCGTTGCGCACGATCAACTCGCCCTCCTGGCCGCCGCCTTCGAGGCGAACTTCCACCTGCGGCAAGGGATGGCCCAGCGCAAGCGGCGGCCGAGGCAGGCCCTGTGGATGCGGGCCGAAGACGGCCGGGCCTGTCTCGGTGGTGCCCCAGTTGTTGGTGACCAGGGCCTGGGGAAAAATGGCCCGCACCTCGGCAAACAAGGCATCCGTCACCGGCGCAGACCCCATGGACACGCTCTTGACGCAGCCCAGGTCCAGCTCGGGCAGGTGCTCATGTGCGCGGGCAGACAGCGCCAGCATGGTGGGCACGGCCGTGACGACGCTGCACTGGTGGTCTGCCGCGGCCTGCAAGAAGGCCCGCGCGTCAAAGGAGGTCATCAGCACCAGCGTGCCGCCGTAGGCGGTCACGGTCTTGGTCAGGAACAAGGCGTTCATGTGCGACAGCGGCGCTGCCGTCAACACGCGGGCGGCTGTGTCGCGAATGGCCTGACCGCCATTGACCTCCACGGCGCGCAGCGTCCAGATGTAGCCGCCGTGGGTCAACGGCACGCCCTTGGGCACGCCGGTCGAGCCTGAGGTGTAGAGGATGGTTGCGGGATCTGTGGCCACCGCTGCGGGGATGGGGTCCAACCGCGTGCGGCCCTGACCTGCCGTGCCCAGCGTGGCTAGCGCGTCTATGCGCTCGAGCGGGACTTTGCCGGCCAGCAGGGCCGACCACTTGGCATCGGCATAGACCCGCTCCAGCGAGGCGTCGCGCAAGATGAATTCGATGGTCTCAGGCGTCAGCTTCCAGCCCATGGGCACGGCGCAGCACCCTGCTTGCATGATCCCGTAGTAGGCGAGCAGGTACTCGGCGCTGTTCAGGCCTATCAGTCCTATGCGGGCCTGGCGGGCGGCCAGCCCGGCATCGATGAGCCCTTGAGCGATGGCGCCTGCGCCGTCTCGCAGGTCCCCGTAGCTGAGCACCCGCTGCCCGCCGCCGGGCGTGACTTCGATCAGCCAGGGCTGCTCGTCTGCACAGTGCGGGGCGATCATCGCGCCCAGGTTGGTGCCGCTGGGGAACGCGGGTGCCATGGGGTCAGCCCACCTGCGCGCTGTAGGTGGCGCGGCCTATGGCCGTGAGGCGGCCCTGCTCGTCAAAGACATCGACATCGGCCACGCCAACCGTGCGGCCGACGCGGCGCGCCGTGGCCACGGCCAGCAGGTGATCGCCAGAAGAAGGCCGCAGGTAGTCGACCCGGAAGTTGATGGTGGGCACGCCCCCGCCCACGGCCAGAGCCACCGCGAAATCGCCTGCGGTGTCGATCAAGGAGGCGACCGGTCCTCCGTGGAACTGCGCCACCGCCGCATCGCGCCGCATGTGCGGCAGCAGCGGCATGCGCATCTTGACAACGCCGGCCGCGGCGTCTGCCGAGATCACCTGCATTTGGCAGTGGGCGATGAAGGGCGATGCATCGGCCAGGGCCTGCAATTGCGCGAGGCCAAAGGCATGGGGTGAAGGGCTCTGGGTGGGGGTTTCAGCGGCCATGGGGGCTCTCAGTGACGTTGGTATTTCCAGAAAACTGTGCGGTGATGGGCCAGCCGCACGGCCAGCGCCAAGGCGGTGGCCAGCAGCGACAGCACGATCAGGGCGGCGAACATGGCCGCCGCGTCGATGTTGTTGGACGCCGAGCGCAGGTAGTAGCCCAGCCCGGCCTTGGCCGCCAGGAACTCGCCGACGACGCAGAGGATGAAACTCAGCGCGGCGCAGACTTCGAGCGCGCCGAAGATGTAGTCCCAAGCGCTGGGCAATTTGATCCGCAGGGCAATCTGCCAGCGGCT
>CANHKH010000375.1 GCA_947460165.1 Comamonadaceae bacterium | reverse complement strand
GGCGGTGAGTGATGCAGACCATCCTTTGATCGATCGCAAAATGAGCTGAAAAGCATTGCCAATGAGCTGGCTGAGATATATGCTTTGATATATATCATCTGGCAAGGAGTCCGCCATGTCACAGACCGCCAAACTGTTCGTCAATGGACGAAGCCAAGCCGTCAGGCTGCCCGCTGCTTTTCGTTTCGACACGCAAGAAGTGTTTATCCGCAAAGACCCTGTCACGGGTGACGTCATCTTGTCGCGGCGTCCAGATGATTGGACTGATTTTTTGGCGGCCACCGCCCGGCTCCAAGTGCCTGAGGACTTTTTGAGTTCTGCCGAGCGGCTCCGACATGGTCATGAAGACGCTATAGAACGTGACCCTTTCGAATCGATGTCCGACCAGAATGACCACTGAGCCTAAACCCGGCAGTTGGCCGCTTGCGTCCGCATCCAACACTCTATGAATCTAACACTTGCGCCCACGACGGTCTTCACCTCAGGGGTGAAAGCGCTGCACGGCCGCAGGTCTGCCGCTTCAGGCCTCTGGCGCTGTTGCTCGCACCCCCCGGACAGGCAGTCCGGGGGGCACTCGCGCCTAGCCTTAAGACCTGCTTCGTCAGCCCCTAGTCCGCGCCCAAATCGGATTTAGGCTGAGCCAGCACATCATGTCGATTTACATGCTGGACACCAACACCGTGAGCTATGCGATCAAACGCCAGCCCCAGGTCATACAAAGATTGCTTGCGGTGCCCATGCACAGCATGTGCATATCTGCCATCACCGCAGGCGAATTGGCATATGGTTTAGCCAAGCGACCGCAAGCCCTAGCTTTGAAAGTTGCCGTGCAAGCATTTTTGCAAAATGTCGAGGTGCTGCCTTGGGACCATGGAGTGGCTCTAAGCTACGGAACGCTGCGCGCCAAATTGCAAAACAAGGGAGCACCACTGTCGCCCTTGGACACGCAGATTGCGGCGCATGCAATGCACGTCAAAGCCACCTTGGTCAGCAGCGACAAAGCTTTTGCGCATGTGCATGGTCTCGTGATCGAGGACTGGGGCAAGGCTTAGCGTTAAACACCTCGGTTTGACCTGGGGTCTGGTCAGACCCACCTGATCAATCAGTGCTTGAATGTCCAAGCTCAGCCCTTGTCCAAGCGCACATGAAACCGCGGATGAATCCGGGCCACCATGGGGCCGGTCGGGTCCCAGGCCAAGCAGCCGCCCAGGGGCATGGGCGGGCGGCTGTCGTCCGCGTTGAATTGCTTGAGGCGCAATGACAGGCTTTGAATGGCCACCGTGCCCATGTTCATGAGCAGCTCTCGCAGGTGGGCGCAGCCTTGGACCTTGCCCAGGCGCTCTTCAATGGCCAGGCGCCAGCCCTTGCGCATGGAGCAGCCCACCATGAGGCGCATGGGCTCGCGGGCGGCCTGGCATTCGCCGTGGGGCGCGTGGTCCATGGCCACCTCCAACTCGTGCACGATGAACTGCATGTCGATGGTCACCCGCAGGCGCATGCCGTGCAGCGGCTGGTCGGCCGCCAGCGGGCCTTCGCCTTCCAACTCAATGGCAAAGGGTTTGGTGTCCAGCAGCGTGGCTTCGAGGTCGTACAAGCCGTCTGGGCGCTCATAGCCTTGGTAGTGGACTTGGCGGGTGTGGAGCAGCTGGCGGTCGGGGACGGGCGGGCGCATGGCACTCCTGGAAGCTGGATAAGCCTCAAGTATGAAAGAGCTTGCCGCCCCAGTCGCGCGCGCAGGTGACAGCTGCGACCAGTGGCCAAAGGCACAGGCGCGTCTGGCGGCCCAAATCAAAGCCGCTGCGCGCCTCGGCCACCCACCCGGGCCAAACTGCGGCATGCAGGATGGCGCAACATGTCAGGGGGAGGCTGTAAGTCTTCACCGGATGGCGGGTGCGACCAGCACACAGAGCGTCAATTCGAGCTCGCAGTAGCAAAATTGGCTCATGCTTGACTTTTCAAACTTGGCCAAGGCAGCTCTGACGCTTTCGAGCGCCATGGCAGAGACTGCCGCGCGACCTGATGATCTGCTGGCAAGGGACGGGTGCATTCAGCGCTTCGAGTACACCTGCGAGTTGTGTGTCAAGTCCATTCGCCGCCAACTGGAAGAGATGTCTGACAGTCCCGGGGAGATTGATGCGCTAGGTGAAAAGACATGCTGCGCATGGCGGCTGAGCGGGGGCTGGTCCGGGATGTGGTGCCGTGGTTTGGATTCAGGGAGCTTCGCAACACCACGTCCCACGCTGACAACCCGGAAAAGGCGGCACAGGTGTACAGCGGCATTCCTGCCTTCTTGAGCGAAGCGCAGGCCTTGGTGGCGCGTTTGTGGCCATGAAACCGATGGGCTTGGCTGTCACGCCCGCACAGCTGGCCATCGTCACGCAGCTCTTGCAAACCCTTGCTCCGAAACACCAAGCCATGGCCTTTGGATCACGGGTGCGCCTTGAGTCTGAAACGGCAAGCCTCAAACCGCACGCAGACCTGGACATCGCGTTGTCGGGCCCGCCCTTGGAATGGCACCAAATGTTTGCCCTGCGGGATGCCTTTAGCGAAAGCGACTTGCCATTCAGGGTTGATGTGTCCATGTATGACGAATTGCCGCAGCAATGGAGAGCCTCTGTGGCCTGGGTCGATCTCTGCTCCCCAGTCACTTAAGGGGGTTCTCATCGGCTTTCAGGGCGTCGGGAGGCGCCGCTCGCAGCACTGACTGCGGGTTGCTTTGCCTTTGGGCCATGCTCATCGCCCGCATCTACGCTCGGCCCCGAGGCTTTTGGGGAGCGGCATGGGGGCTGAATTGGGGTGATTACCCTGCCCATGATCAGTTGGCATCTGGGCGCCTCGCGCTTGACCACAGCAGCGACACCGGGCCCGCATGAAGGTGTGCATCAAACGGTGTGATGCGGTCATGGTCGTGCAGCACCAGCCCCTGTACAAATTTATCGCCCACGGCCGCTTGCAGCTGGCGCAGTCCACGCAGGTCAGCGCTGCGCACCGTCGCGGAGGCTTTGACTTCAATGCCAATCACACGCCCTTGCTGGTCTTCAATGACCAAGTCGACTTCGTCCTGGTTTTTGCTGCGAAAGTGCGAAACGCGCAGCCGCCTGTCAGACCAGGTGATGAGCTTGAGCACTTCGGACACCACAAAATTTTCCAGCAATGGCCCCCAATGCAAGCGCTCGGGCGATGTGTCTTTGCGCAATAGATTGGCCGGGTGACCGCGCAGTGCAGCGAGCAAACCGGTGTCCAAAAAATGCAGCTTGGGTGTTTTGGTCAGACGGCTGATCGCATGGCTTGACCACGGGGGTATTTGGCGCAGTAAAAACAGGCGCTCCAAAATACCCACATATTTTTGTGCAGTCGGAGATGTCAGGCCCAGCGCAGCGCCGTAGCTGCTGTGGTTCACCAATTGCCCAGCATGCGCCGCCAGCATGTTCAACAGGCGCGGCATGCGATCGAGCTGATCGATGTGGGCGATGTCGCGCACATCACGGTCTAGGATCAGGGCCACATAGTCTTGCAGCCACGCTTGGCGCCTACCCACCGTGGCTCGCCGCAGGGCTTCTGGGTAACCCCCTTTGAGCACCACATCCACCAATGCGTCGCCCACCTCAGGCCTGCCCACATCGGGCAAGCCTTGGCCATCAAACAAACGTTCCAACAAGTCGCCTGACGTGCCCGCCAGTTCGGCTTGTGCAAAGGGCAGCAGGGTGACGACCTCTAAACGACCCGCCAAAGAGTCGGCGACCACGGGCATGGCCATGAGGTTGGTGGAGCCGGTGAGCAGAAAACGACCTGGCCTGGGGTCCTTGTCCACGCTCTCCTTGATGGCCAACAAAAGATCGGGTGCGCGTTGGACTTCATCGATCACAGCTTGACTCAAGCCCCGTACAAAACCTGTGGGGTCGGCGCGCGCAGCGGCCAAAGTGGCCGAATCGTCCAAGGTGATGTAGGGCCGTGCAGGGCTGACATAAGTCCGTGCCAATGTGGTTTTGCCCGCTTGGCGAGGGCCCACGATCAGCACCACGCGTGTGTCCTCCAGGGCTGTGGCTACTTTGGCTTGAACGAAGCGCCTGATCTCTGGCTCGTTCGGGCGGAGCATGTCGGCTGGCATGTGACCTGTTCAGGCTGTG
>CANHKH010000374.1 GCA_947460165.1 Comamonadaceae bacterium | reverse complement strand
TGGTGCAGCACCAGCCGCGTCATGTAACGGTTCTTGAGGTCTTCCAGCTCTTCCTTGAACATGGTCGAGCGCAGCTGCCGGTTGCCGTAGATCAGCGTGCAGCGCGAGAGCGGCTCGCGGCCCAGCACAGTCTTCAAGATGGAGAGCACAGGCGTGATGCCGCTGCCCCCGGCAATGCCCAGGTGGTGGCGTTGGGCCTGCGGCTGCAGCGGCACAAAAAAGCGGCCCTGCGGCGCCATCACTTCCAACTGCTGGCCGGGTTTGACTTGCTCGTGGATCCAGTTGGAGAACACGCCGCCCTTGACGCGGCGCACGCCCACGCGCAGCTCGTCGTCGTCCACACCGGCGCAGATGGAGTAAGAGCGGCGCAGGTCCTGCCCGGCAATTTGCTGGCGCAGCGTGAGGTACTGGCCCTGCGTGAAGCTGAAGGTCTCGCGCAGCTCGGGCGGCACCTCAAAGGACACGATCACGGCGTCGGCCGTGTCGGGCCGCACGTCACGCACGGTGAGGGTGTGGAACAAGGTGCTCATGGCTAGGTCTTACACATTCAGATGGGCTTGAAATACTCGAAGGGTTCCAGGCAGCTCAGGCACTTGTAAAGCGCCTTGCAGGCCGTGGAGCCAAAGGCCGAGACGCGCGTGGTTTGTGCGCTGGCGCAGTGCGGGCAGTCCACCGCCGGTTCGGCCAGGGCCTGGCGGTTCACAAAGCGCACAGGCTGCGTGTCGCTGGTGGCCAGGTGCGGCGGCGCAATGCCGTACTCGCGCAGTTTGCGCCTGCCGTCTTCGCTGATCCAGTCGCTGCTCCAGGCCGGCGCGCGCCGCAGTTCCACCCGGGCCGGGCCCAGGCCGGCTTGCTCCATCGCTTCGAGCACCTGGCGCTCGATCAGCTCGGTGGCTGGGCAGCCCGAGTAGGTCGGCGTGAGCACCACCGCCAGCGAGCCGCTTGCGTCGACCTGCACCTCTCGCACCAGCCCCAGATCGCAGACCGACAAGGCCGGCACCTCGGGGTCCAGCACGGCGGCCAGCGCTTGCCAAGCTTGTTCGCAACGGGTGCTCGTTGGCAGGGTCACCAGACGCCTCCGGGAAAGGCGCGCTGCAGGTACTGCATCTCGGTGAGCATGTGGCCCAGGTGTTCGCTGTGCACACCGCGCTTGCCCGTGCTGCGAAAGGCGCTGTCTTGGGGCGCGCTCAGTTGCGCCTCGGCAAGCAACTGCTTCATCTCGGCCAGCCAGGGCTCGCGCAGCTCGGACCAGCGCGGCCCCAGACCGCTGGCGGCGGCCGCATCGTCCACCGCATCGGCCTCGAACAGCTCGGCCGTGTAACGCCACAGCTGGGCCAGTCCAGCTTCGGTGCGCCGGCGCGATTCATCGGTGCCGCCGGCCAGGCGCAGCACCCAGTCACCGGCGTGCTGCTGGTGGTAGCGCGCTTCCTTGACGGCTTTGCCCGCAATGGCGGCGAGCTCGGCATCGCTGGAGCTGGCCAGGCGCTGCCACAAGAGCTTTAAGAACGTGGCGACCATCACGTTGCGCAGCACCGTGAAGGCAAAGTCCCCGCGCGGCAGCTCCACCAGCGTGACGTTGCGGTAGTCGCGCTCCTCGCGCAAAAAGGCCAGCTGGTCTTCGTCCAGCGAGGGGCTGCCCGCCTCGCTGCGGCCAGCGTGCGTGAGCAGGGCGCGGGCCTGGCCAATGAGGTCCAGCGCAGTGTTGCTCAGCGCAATGTCTTCTTCAATGATGGGCCCATGGCCGCACCACTCCGAGAGGCGTTGGCCCAAGATCAGGCAGGTGTCGGCCACGCGCAGCAGGTACTGCGCGCTGGCGTCTTGGCGGGGGTGGACAGAGGCGGTCATGCCGGGCTCACATGTGGTTGAGGGCGTCGGGCAGGGCGTAGAAGGTCGGGTGGCGGTACACCTTGTCTTCCATGGGGTCGAAGTAGCTGCTCTTGTCGCCCGGATCGCTCGCCACGATCTGGTTGGAGGGCACGACCCAGATGCTCACGCCTTCTTGGCGGCGGGCGTACACGTCGCGGGCGAGCTGGATGGCCAGCTTGGCGTCGGCCGCGTGCAGGCTGCCGCAGTGCTTGTGGTCCAGGCCGGCTTTGCTGCGCACAAAGACCTCCCAAAGAGGCCATTCTGTGGAGGCTTCGGTGTTGCTCATGGTGTTCCTTGTTTGATGTTCAGGCCGCTTGCTGCTGGGGCGTGTGCTTGCTGGCGTGCGCCAGCGCTGCTTCACGCACCCAGGCGCCCTCGTCCCAGGCTTTGACGCGGGTGGCCAGGCGCTCCTGGTTGCAGGGGCCGTCGCCGCCCACCACGGCCCAGAACTCGGTCCAGTTGATGGGGCCATGGTCAAAGTGCTGGCGCTCTTCGTTCCACTTCAAATCGGGGTCGGGCAGGCTCACGCCCAGCAGCTTGGCCTGCTCGACGGTGGCGTCGATGAACTTTTGGCGCAGGTCATCGTTGCTCACGCGCTTGATGCCCCAGCGCATGGACTGCGCGGAGTTGGGCGACTCGGCGTCGGGCGGGCCGAACATCATGAGGCAAGGCCACCACCAGCGGTTGACCGCGTCCTGCACCATGGCGCGCTGGGCCTCGGTGCCCTGCCGCATCATGGTCAGCAAGGCTTCAAAGCCCTGGCGCTGGTGAAAGCTTTCTTCGCGGCAGATGCGGATCATGGCGCGCGCATAAGGTGCGTAGGAGCAGCGGCAAATGGGCACCTGGTTCATGATGGCCGCGCCATCGACCAGCCAGCCCACGGTGCCCATGTCGGCCCAGGTCAGCGTGGGGTAGTTGAAGATGGAGCTGTACTTGGCCTTGCCCGTGTGCAGCGCGTCCAGCATCTGGTCGCGCGAGGTGCCCAGGGTCTCGGCGGCCGAGTAGAGGTAGAGGCCGTGGCCGGCTTCGTCCTGAATTTTGGCCAGCAAAATCAGCTTGCGCTTGAGCGTGGGCGCGCGCGTGACCCAGTTGCCCTCGGGCAGCATGCCCACAATTTCCGAATGCGCGTGCTGGCTGATCTGGCGCAGCAAGGTCTTGCGGTAGTGCGCGGGCATCCAGTCCTTGGCCTCGATGAAGTCGCCCGCGTCAATGCGGGCGTCAAAGCGCTCTTCCAGCAGCTTTTCTTCCGTGCTGCGCACGGGCTTGAGGGTGTCGCCGGCTTCGCGGGCCAGGGTGTCCATGGCTTGGGTGTACATGAGGGTGTTCTCCAAAAAATTGGGCTGGCTCGGTCAGGCGCTGGCGCGGGGGCGGCGGTCCAGCACGCGCTTGGCCTTGCCGGTGAGCGTGCGTTCAATGCTGTCGGTGGGCAGCACCTGCACCCGGGTGGAGATGCCCACCAGGGTTTTGATGCGCATCTCCACCCAGCCGGCGACTTCGCGCACGCTGGCCTCGTCCATGTGGCTGGAAGCGGGCTGCAGCTCGCAGCGCACTTCAACCTGGTCGAGGTGCGCTGCGCGGTCCACCACAATTTGGTACTGGCCCGACAGCGCCTGGTGCGCCAGCACGATTTCTTCGATCTGCGTGGGGAACACATTGACGCCGCGGATGATGAGCATGTCGTCGCTGCGGCCCACGATCTTGCCCATGCGCCTGAAGCTGCGCGAGGTCGGCGGCAAGAGGCGGGTGAGGTCGCGCGTGCGGTAACGGATGATGGGCAGCGCTTCTTTGGTCAGCGAGGTGAAGACCAGCTCGCCCTCGCTGCCCTCAGGCAGCACCTCACCGGTGGTGGGGTCTATGATTTCGGGATAGAAATGGTCCTCCCAGATCACCGGGCCGTCCTTGCTTTCAATGCACTCGCTGGCCACGCCCGGGCCCATCACTTCCGAGAGGCCATAAATATCGACGGCGTCCATGCCGGCCTTGGTCTCGATCTCGCGGCGCATGGCCTCGGTCCAGGGCTCGGCGCCGAAGATGCCCACCTTGAGCGAGGACGCGGCCGGATCCAAGCCCTGGCGCACAAACTCTTCAATGATGACCTGCATGTAGCTGGGTGTGACCATGATGATCTCGGGCTTGAAGTCCTGGATCAGCTGCACCTGCTTTTCAGTCTGCCCGCCCGACATGGGAATGACGGTGCAGCCCAGGCGCTCGGCGCCATAGTGCGCGCCCAGCCCGCCGGTGAACAGGCCGTAGCCATAGGACACGTGC
>CANHKH010000373.1 GCA_947460165.1 Comamonadaceae bacterium | reverse complement strand
TAGGGGTAGTCCATGGCGTACATGACCCTGTCGTAGCCCATTTGCTGCTGCACAAAGGTCACGGCCGGCTCCCAGGGCATGCCGCTGGTGGTGTAGTAAAAGTTCTCGCGCAGGTAGTCACTGGGCTTGCGCAACAGGGGCTTGGCCCCTTCGCTGCGGCCGGCGCGAACGATGCCCGCATGCATGAAGTCGATGCGGTACAACCAAAACGGCAGGCCCTCGCCCAGGTGCCCCAACACAATTTTGAGCTTGGGGAAGCGGTCGAACACGCCGCTGACGATCAGGCGCAGCACGTGCAAGCCGGTTTCCGCCTGAAAGCCAAAGATGGCCGCATCCAGGCAGCGGGACAAAAAGGGATCCACCATCTGCGGCGAGGGGGTGTTGGGGTGGATGTACAGGGGCACGTCCAGCGCCTGGCAGGCCTCAAAGATGGGCCAAAAGAACTCGTCGTCCATGTAGCGGCCCTGGGTGTGCGAGTTCACCAGTGCACCTTTGAGGCCCAGTTGCTGAACGCTGCGTTCGATTTCGCGGGCCGCCGCGTCAGGCGCTTGTGGCGCAAAAGCGGCCAGGCCGGACAGGCGGGTGGGGTGGCGGGCGATGGCTGCGGCCAATTGGTCGTTGCTGTCGGTGGCCAGCGCGCAGGCCAAGCCGGGTTCGAACATCTGCACCCCAGGGGCGGTGAGCATGAGCAGGGCCAGGTCTATGCCGGCGGCGTCCATGTCGGCGATGCGGCGCTGGTCCACATCTTGGATGCGCTCGTACAGGTCTCTGGCCCGGGGGGACTGGCTGCGCGCAAAAAAGCCCCACAGGCTTTCAAAGCCTGGGTCACCGTGCTTGCCTTCGTCGAGCATGGCCTGGATGTGCACCATCAGCTCCTTGGTGCACCAGGCCTCCTCGGTGGCAATGCGGCGGTAGGGTTGGGGCTGGGGGGTGGTCATGGCTGTCCTGGGTTCGTGGGGAGAGGCTGCAAGTCATGCATTCCAACCCATGGTCATCCGTGTGTAAATCGAAATTTTTAGAAGCATTCATAAAATAACTTCATGAATCAAGCTTACATGCCCACGGTGCGCCAGTTGCAGGCTTTCATGGCGGTTTATCGCCTTCGCAAGCTGGGCGCTGCTGCCGCGCAGATGTTCATCACCCCATCGGCGGTGAGTGTGTTGATTCGCCAGTTGGAGGACGGCTTGGGGGTGCGGCTGTTCGAGCGCACCACGCGCGCATTGCAGCCGACCCAGGCGGCTGCCGATGCACTGGTCATTGCCGATCGCATTTTGAGGGACCTGGATGCCTTGAGCGTGGGCTTCAAAGACGCCCGCAACCTCAAGCGCGGCCAGGTCTCGCTGGTCATGACGCCGACGCTGGCCGGCATGCTGCTGCCGCCCGCGGTGCAAGCCTTTGCGCAAGAGTACCCCGACATCCGGCTCCTGGTCAGCGACTGTGCGCCCGACCAGTTCCTCACGCGCATCGTGGGCGAACATGTGGATTTCGGCATAGGCACCCCCGAACATGCAGGCGGCGAGGTGCAGCAGCAGACCCTGCTCAGAGACCATTTGGCCCTGGTGTGTCTGCCCGAGCATCCGCTGGCGCGTGCCCGCCAGGTGCGCTGGAAAGACCTGCAGGAGCTGCCCATCATCACCGGGCGCGCCGGCTATGGCGTGCGCCAGTTGGTCGACCTGGCCGCGGCCGGCGCCGGTGTGGAGCTGCGGGTGGCGGGCGAGGTGTCTTTTCAGTCGACCGCTTTGTGGATGGTGGCCAGCGGCATGGGCGTGGCCATCATGCCGACAGCCTATGTGCGGCAGTCGGCCTACCAGAACCTGGTGGTCCAGGTTCTGCATGAACCGCAAGTGCCTCGCGATGTCTACATCGTGACCAAACGGGGTCGGCACCTCTCGCCGGCCTGCGAGGCTTTTTTGCAGGTGCTGCGCACCAGCTGCGGCGCATGAAGTTGGCTGGAGGGACAGGCTGCACAGGCCAAAGCGCCCCGGATGTTCAACAAGTTCGGCCGACGCCTGCAAGGCTAAGATAGTCCGCAATTTTCCTTTGATCCCAAGCCAAGACCCAGGGGCGAGCCATGGGTGGCCGACTTGGCCAGATTCATCACGCACCACATACCTGCATGCCCCGCACCCCCGCCTCACCCGAGCTGATCGACTCCCGCTACGCCGCTTGGCGCTTGCTGGCCACCTTGGGCTTGGTGGCCTTGGGCAACAGCGGCATGTATGTGGTGTCTGTGGTCTTGCCGGCGGTGCAGGCCGAGTTTGGCGTGGGCCGGGCCGATGCCTCTTTGCCTTACACCGTGATGATGTTGGCCCTGGGTTTGGGCGGCCTGATCACCGGGCGATTGGCTGACAAGCACGGCATCACGCCGGTGCTGTGGGTGGGGGCGGCGGCGGTGACTGCCGGCTTTGTGTGGGCCGGGATGTCCGGCAGCATCTGGACCTTTGCGCTGGCGCATGGCTTGTTGCTCGGTTTGCTGGGCAGCTCGTCGACCTTTGCGCCGCTGCTGGCTGATACGGCTTTGTGGTGGAACAAGCGCCGCGGCATTGCGGTGGCCATTTGCGCCAGCGGCAATTACCTGGCGGGGGCCATCTGGCCGCCTGTGGTGCAACTGGGCATTGAGACTGTGGGCTGGCGCCAGACCTATGTGATCATGGGCTTGGTGTGCGGCTCGGGCATGCTGCTGTTGTCCATGGCCATGCGCCAGCGCCCGCCTTTGGTGGTGGCCGACGCGGCGCGCACCGCCGCCAACGGGGGAGACGACATGCCCTTTGGCCTGCGGCCCGCTCAGGCCCAACTGGCGCTGTGCGTGGCGGGCCTGTCCTGCTGCGTGGCCATGTCCATGCCGCAGGTGCACATCGTGGCCTACTGCACCGACCTGGGTTTTGGCGCGGCGCAAGGGGCGCAAATGCTGTCCCTCATGCTGGCCTGCGGCATTGCCAGCCGGCTGGTGTCTGGCCTGGTTTGCGACCGCATTGGCGGGCTGCGCACGCTGCTGCTGGGCTCGGTGCTGCAGGGCCTGGCTTTGCTCTTGTTTTTGCCGTTTGACGGGCTGGTGTCTTTGTATGTGGTGTCGGCCATGTTTGGCCTCTTCCAGGGCGGCATCGTGCCGTCATACGCCATCATCGTGCGCGAGTATTTCAAACCCCAGGAGGCGGGCGCCCGTGTGGGCGCGGTCATCATGGCCACCTTGGTGGGCATGGCCTTGGGCGGCTGGATGTCGGGCTTTGTGTTTGACATGACGGGCAGCTACCAAGCGGCTTTTGTCAACGGCATTGCCTGGAATATGCTGAACCTGGGCATTGTCTTGTGGCTGGTGTGGCGGGCCAAAAGGGCACGCTTGGCCGCTCGCCTGGCGGCGGCCTGATGGCCCGCCCAGGGTTAGCCCGGTGGCGTTCAGAGATGTGAAAATCTAAGCTCACTAAGATTACTTTTACCAACGGATTCCCTTGACCGACCTTGTTTCACACAGCGGCGCCCACCATTTTTTGGACGGCCTGGCCGCGCTTGACATTCAGTACGTGTTCGCCAACCTCGGCACCGACCATGTGTCGCTCATTGAAGACATGGCCCGCCGAGAACGCGAGGGCGTGGCCCAGCCCCAACTGATTTTGTGCCCCCACGAAAACGTGGCCATGCACATGGCCGCAGGTTATTCCGCCATCACGGGGCGCGGCCAAGCGGTGATGGTGCATGTGGACTCGGGCACGGCCAACTCGGCCATGGGTGCGCACAACCTGTTTCGCGGCCGCTTGCCGGTGCTCTTGATCGCGGGCAAGGCGCCCTACACCTTGCGCGGCGAGATGCCCGGCTCGCGTGACAACTACGTGCACTTTATCCAAGACCCTTTTGACATCGCCAGCCTGGTGCGCCCCTTTGTCAAGTGGGAGTATTCGCTGCCCACGGGTCGCATTGCCCCCGAGGTGCTCAGGCGCGCCCATTCCGTGATGCACAGCGATCCAGCTGGCCCGGTCTTTTTGACCTTGCCGCGTGAGGTGTTGGCTGAAAGCATTGAGGGGCCTGTGCAGGCTTTTGACGCCCAGCGCTACGGCCCGGTCTTGGCCGGCGGCCTGGACCCTGAGCGGGCCGACGAACTGGTCACGCGTCTGATGCAGGCGAGCTCGCCCGTGGTGGTGACCACCTACTT
>CANHKH010000372.1 GCA_947460165.1 Comamonadaceae bacterium | reverse complement strand
GCTCATGGCCCAAGGCCGGCATGGCGAGATCTTGGCGCGCTGGGACGAGGACTACCGGCTCAAACCCTGGGAAGCTTTTGGTGCCCACTACCTGCAGATGCTGGGCGCCCTGGGCGGAGCGGCCTGCAGTGCCAAAGGCGAGGCCTTGTCCGCCTACGAGAACGCGCGCGGCACCGGCAACATCCACATGTGGTTTGACACCACCACCGAATAAACAAGGTTTTTCATGCACTTCGAATTTCCATTGAAAGAGCTGCCTGCGGTCATGCGCGGCCCGCGTGTGGAGCGCCGCTGCTTGCTGCTGGGCGGCAGTGCCTTCTGGGGCACCCTGGTGGAAGAGGGCCTGCACGCCGGCAAGCTGCGCCTGGACGACGGCCGCCTGCTCGACGCCGATGCGCAGGTCTACCTGCCGCCTGTGGAGCCGAGCAAGATCATTGCGGTGCACATCAGCTACAGCTCGCGCAGCCAAGAAACGCGCAACAAGCCCAAGCCCACCGAGACGCCCACTTACTTCACCAAGCCGCCCAGCTCGCTCAATGGGCACGGCGGCCAAATCCTCAAACCCGCCGACTGCATGTACCTGAACTACGAGGGCGAGTACGCCGTGGTGATAGGCCGCACCTGCCGCAACGTCACGCCTGATGAAGCCTGGGACTACATTGAGGGTTTTTGTCCCGCGCTCGACATGGGGCTGCAGGACTTTCGCGACACCGACCAGGGCAGCATGCTGCGGGTCAAGGGCGCAGACACGCTGCTGCCCTTGGGGCCTGGCATCGTGCGCGGTGTGAATATTTTTGACCAGACGCTGCGCACCTATGTGAATGGCCGGGTGGTGCAGGAGGCGCACATTGGTGAGGAAACCATTTGGGGGCCGCACTATGTGATTGCCGACATTGCACGCCACATCACGCTGCAGGCTTCAGACGTGATCCTCATGGGCACGCCTTGCCATTCGCGCAGCGTAGACGCGGGCCAGACCGTTGAATGCGAGATCACCGGACTGGGCCGCGTGCGCGGCACCGTGGTGGCCGTGGACGCGCCCCGCGCCGCCGCGCTGGGTGTGGGCCACCCCCCCACAGACAGCCCCGAGGTGCGCCGCGTCGCGCTGGGCTTTGACGAGCGGGTGCCCGAGCGTTTCAAAGACAACCTGCGCCTTGCCAAGCAAATGTGAGGTCCAGCGTCTGAATCGCCGTTGTTGGGGCTTGGGTGCTTCATTGGGCCGCGCGTCTTGATCAAGACAAACATCCAGCAACCTCCATCGAAAGATGCACCTCAGAGCGTGACCTTCAAGCGCGGCGGATCGAACTCCATGCTGCCCCCGCCGGGAATACCGTCCATGGTGCCTAGGAGCGACATCTCAGCTTGGCCTGCCAAGCGAAAGTAGTCCTCAATCTTCAGGAATGCAAAGGCCGGCCGGCCGCGGTCTGTGATGAACACCGGGCCATCGGCCGTTGCGCGCTTGGCTGCCGACACATCTCGGGCGAAGTCCCGGCTTGAAAACGCATGGTTGCCCATGGTGTCCTCATCATTTTCGATGTGTATTTATGTTCCGATATTCCAGCTCAATCTGTCAAGGCTGTCGCCATGCTGAGCTGACCAGCGGGGGAGAACTGAAGCTTGTGCAGCGCATCTTGTGGGAGATAGCCGCCCGACCATGGGCTCAAACGATCAGCGCCGCAGACTTGATTTGGCACCAGACCGAAGCGCCGGCTTGAAGTTCAAGATGGCGCAGCGCCCTGAAGGTGACACGGCCAAGAATCAGGGCGGACCCGCAGCGCACGCGCACGATGGCCTGCGAGGGATGGGCGTCGGCGTCTATGGATTCGATGCTGCCTTGGAGTCGGTTTTGAATGCTGGAGTCCTCGTGCATGGACAGCGCGAGGCTGACATCGCGGGCCAGAATTCGCACACGCACCTGCTGACCAAGGGCCAGGCCTGGGTCGCGCACCCACAAGGTGCCGCCACCGAATTGAACTTGAGCCAGGTGGTCGGTGGGGCTCAGAGCGATGACTTGGCCTGTGCTCACCAGACCCGCCTCTTCGCCAATGGCCTGGGCCAGCTCTGGCGAGGCCATGGCCTCGGTGATGGGCCCACCCGTTCGCACGCGGCCTTGGTCGAGCATCACCACATGATCGGCCAGCCGCGCCAGTTCATCCACCGAGTGCGTGACATAGAGCATGGGGATGTTCAATTCATCGTGCAGCCGCTCCAGCCAGGGCAAAACCTCGTTGCGCCTGGCCACATCCAGTGAGGCCAGCGGTTCGTCCAGCAACAGAAGTTTGGGCTGGGTGGCCAAGGCCCTGGCGATGGCAATGCGTTGACGCTCGCCGCCTGACAAGCTGGTCACGGCTCGGTCCAGCAGGTGTTCAATGCCCAGCAGTTGCAAGGCAGCGTCAAGGCCATGGCTGCGGCTGGTCTGGCCGGCTCTGCGCAGACCAAAGTGCAGGTTCTGCCTGACGTTGAGGTGCTCGAACAGGCTGGCTTCTTGGAACACATAGCCCAGCTCACGCTGCCAGGTCGGCTTGAAAAGCCGCCTTGCGCTGTCCTGCCAGATGTCTGGGCCCAAGGCGATGAGTCCCTGCGCCTGCTCCAAGCCTGCCACGCAGCGCAGCAGGCTTGTTTTTCCTGAACCGGAGGGACCAAACAAGACCGTGACGCCGTGGGCTGGAAGGGTGAGGTCCACCTTGAGCGCGAAGTCCCCGCGAGCCAGGTGCACTTGAATGCGCAGGCTGGGCTGGGCGCTCATGGCAAGACTTTGTCGCTGCGCCTTTTCAGGCGAGCCAATGCGAGCAAAACGGCAAAGGAAAAGACCAGCATGCCGGCCGCCAGCCAGTGGGCTTGGGCGTATTCCATGGCTTCCACATGGCCGTAGATTTGTGTGGACACCACGCGGGTTTCTCCCGGAATGTTGCCGCCTATCATCAGCACCACCCCAAACTCGCCGACCGTGTGCGCAAAACTCAGCACCGTGGCGGTCAACAGCCCGGGCTTGGCCATGGGCAGCGCCACCGTGAAAAATGCGTCCATGGGTTTTGCCCGCAGCGTGGCCGCCACCTCCATGGGCCTTTGGCCCATGGCTTCAAAGGCGTACTGGATGGGCTGCACGGCAAAGGGCAAAGAAAAGACGATCGAGCCGATCAGCAAACCGGTGAATGAAAAAGACAGCACACCCAGACCCAGCGCTTGCGTGAGCTGGCCCACCGCACCGTGCGGGCCCAGCAGCACCAGGATGTAAAAACCCAGCACGGTGGGCGGCAGCACCAAGGGGAGGGTGACCAGCGCGCTGATGGGGGTGCGCCACGCTGAGCGTGTCTGGGACAACCACCAGGCCAGCGGCGTGGCGATCAGCAGCAGCAAAGCCGTGGTCAGTGCCGCCAGTTTGAGCGTCAAGGCAATGGCCTGCCAGGCTTCTGGGGTGATGGCGCCGTTCATGCGGGTCAGGCTTTCGCTCAAGGTTGAAGTTCGTACCCGAAGGCGCGGATGACCGCCTTGGCCTGATCGCCCTGCAGGTATTTCAGAAATGCCACAGCAGCGGCATTGTCCTTGCCTGGGTTGAGCAGCAGGGCGTCTTGCTGGAGGGGGGCGTGTATGGCGCTGGGCACCAGCCATGCGGAGCCTTGCTTGAGCTTGCCGTTGTCAAAGACCTGGGACAGGGCGATGAATCCCAGTTGCGCGTTTTCAGACGAGACGAATTGAAAGGTCTGTGTGATGTTGGACCCTTGCACCATCTTGGCTGCAGTGCGTTCGCGCAAGCCCATGTGGTCCAGCACTTGCAGGGCCGCGGCACCGTAGGGAGACAGTTTGGGGTTGGCCAACGCGATTTTTTCGAATCCGCCCTGGCGAAGAACCTCCCCTTGCGCATCGACAAAGCCCGGCTTTTTGCTCCACAAAACCAACTTGCCAATGGCATAAGTCCAGCGCGAGCCTGGCACCCCCAGCCCCTCTTTTTCGAGCTTGAGCGGCGTTTCATCGTCGGCAGACAGCAAGACCGCAAACGGCGCACCATGGCGAATCTGCGCGTAGAACTGGCCCGTCGCGCCAAACGCCAGTGTCAGCTTGTGGCCGGTGTCGCGCTCAAAGTCTTGCGCGATGCGCTTCATGGGCGCCATGAAGTTCGCTGCGACCGCCACGCTGGCTTGGGCGGCATGAAGGCTCACAGGC
>CANHKH010000371.1 GCA_947460165.1 Comamonadaceae bacterium | reverse complement strand
GTGCAGGCGCTCAGACTGCTCGACCACCTGCGCCATGGCGGCGCTGACCACGGGCGTGATGCTCTGGCCTGCCGCGCGGGCGCCTTCGGCCAAGCTGTTCTGCAGCGCACTGCCCACCGAGCTGGCCAAGGCGCTGTAAGACTGGGCGGCCTGGTCCTGAAAGTGCGCTTGGCGCGCCAGCAGCTGCTCGTCGAGGTGCTGGTGGCGCTGCTCTATGCGTTCGAGCAAGAGCTGCACTTGCGCGAGCACCTGCGGCAGCGCGCTGGCTTGGGCTTGCAGGGCCTGCAGCGAGGCCTCGCGCTGAAAGGCCGATGAGTAAGGCCGCAGCACCGTGGCGGTGCAGGCGTCCAGCGCGCGCACCACCTCCAGGCGCTCGCGGCGGGCCAGCGCCGACATCAACCCCAGCATGGCCGAGGCGGCCACGCCCGCCACCGAGGTGCCAAACGACAGGCCCAGGCCCTTGATGGGCTCGGCCAAGGCGCCGCGCATGGCCTGCAGATCGCTCGAGCCTTCCAGCGCAAACACCGCGCCCTTGAAGGTCAGCACCATGCCCAAAAAAGTACCCAGCATGCCCAACATGACCAACAGGCCCACCAGGTAAGGCGTGAGCGCCGGGCCAGGCAAGCCGCGGGCTTGGCCCTCGATGCGGCCGCGCACGGCCGGGCGCAAGGCGGGCGGCACGCGCTCCAGCCACTCGGGCAGGCCGCTCATGGAGGTCACGCCGGCCACCGCAGCCGCCAGCGCGGCCGTGGCCCCACGGAACTGCCGCAGCTCCCAAGCGCCCAAGAGGTAAACCACAGTGATCAATGCCGTGATGCTCAGGGCCAGCGCGTGGCTGCCTACAAAGCCCTGGGCAACCCAGGCCAGGCTCAGGAGGCCCGCGACAAAGGACAGGGCAAAAAATCGGTGGCTCATGGGGACGGGTTCACTTCGTTGTTCAAGGCGGCCAACAGGCCCGCCACGGGTTCTAGCCGCAGGTCCAGCTCGGCCAACAAGGCCTGGCGCCAGTCTTGGCGAAAGGCCTGCAGCGCGTCGGCCGCCGTGTGGGCCGCTGGCTCAGACGGTGCGGGGTCGGTCGGCTCAATGTGTTGTGTTTCTGGGGGCAGCGCCTGGGCCGCTGCGGCTTGCAGCTGTGCAAAGCGCTGCGCCAGCAAGGCGGGCAGACCCGCCAGCAAGGGCTGCTCGCGGGCGGCCAGCACCTGCTGCATCACCTCGTCGAGCGCGGCCAGCGGCTGCAGGCGCGGGCAGGCACTGGCCAGGCTCAAGCGCGCCTGCTCACGCAAAGGGCCAATCATTTGCTCCATGTGGCGCTGCAGTTCAGCGTGGCGGCGCGTAAAAGGCGCCAGGCCAGGCTGGGCCGCATCGGCCCCGGCCCAGGCCACCGGGTCTTGCGCAATGGCGTGGGCCAGGGCCGCGCGCACGCGCTGCATCTGTTGCTCCAACCCGTGCAGGGCCTGGCGCGGCGCAACTTGGGCGCGGCCAGGGGGCGAGCGGCGGGTCTGCTGGGCACTTTGCAGCTTGATGGCGTCAAAAGCGCTGAGCCACAGCCCCAGCCGCTCGGCAAAGTCCATGCCGGACGGTGGTGGCGGGGGGGTCCAGCCGCCCACGAGGCGGACCAGTCTGGAACTGCTGAAATCGCGGTGCAAAAACGGTCCTCGGCACGCCAAGGTGCCATCCAAAAGAGTTATTTTCAGGGGTGAGGGCTGCCAGCGCAGCCCATTGAAGGGACCCGTATTAGAAACGATGCGCCCAGGCAGGCCGGCAAAACAAAGCAATTGCAAACAAAACTCATCTGCTAACCTTGCGAACGTGACTTTTCTCAGCCCTTTCACCCGCCGAATGCGTTTGTGGCCCAGCTGGCCTGCCCTGGCAGCTTTGGTCGCTGCCTTGCTGCTGTCGGCCTGCTCTGTCGATGAGTCGCCATCCGACCATGAAATTGCCCGCATCCCCACGCTGGCGCCCATCTCTGGGCCCACGCCCATGGTGCGCATGAACGCCGAAGAAAAGCCCGACGGACCGGTGGTGGTGAGGCAGGACAAAGAGGTGTATTACAGCTGCGCCGGCCTGGTGGGCGAGTGGTTTCTCAAGCTGGTGGTGGCCGAGATGAATTTTTTGGCCCGGCAAGAAGAGCTCGAACGCATGGACGGCAGCGCCTGCGCGGTCAGCCTCGGGCTCAAGGGCATGAACACGGACCGCATCAAGGTGCACCTGTTTCGCAATGCCACCGAGGCCAATGAGTGCCTGTTCAAGCGCCGCTGCGACATGGCGCGCAATGTGGCGCTGATCCCCACGCAAACGGCCATCTTGCGCTCTTACTTTTTGTCGGACCAACTGGACAAGCGCTTTGTGCAGCACTGCCTGGCCCCGCCCAACACCTGGCACAAGGGCGTGAGCTGCGAGTACATCGGCAAAGCGGTGGCGCTAGGGGTCAAGGCCGACGGCTCTTGAACAGCCCCAGGCCGCGCTCAACAGCAGTCAAGACTTTCAGTCACTGGGGGCAGGTGCAGGCTGAGCTTTGTTGTCGCTGCCTGAAAGTGCGCTGCAGTAGGCCAAAAAATCTTGCAGCTCGCGGCCCTTGTCGAACACCGCATCGGCACCCAGCGCCAGGGCGCGGCGGCGAATGTCTGGGGTGGCGTAGTTGGTGAGGACCACGATTTTTTGTCCCGTCTGGCGCTCGCGCAGGCTGCTGAGCACCCCCAGGCCACTGCCTTGCAGCAAAAAAAGGTCCACCACGGCCAGCCGCCAATCTGCGCTGTGGCGCTGCAACCAATCGCAGGCCTCTTGCTCGGTGCCGCTGGAGCCGCTGACCTCCAGCTGCGCGGATTCCTTGATCATGGCAATCAGACTGCTGCGCAGTGCAGCGTCGTCTTCAACCAGGTAAATCATGGGGGCGGTCAGGGCGGGTAAAGAGGCAGGTTGGCACAGAAGCAGTGTGGTCTTAAAACAGTTCTTTGCACTTTAGCACCGCGCCAGTCCATTTATGGCCATGGCCTTGAGGGCGTGGCAAGGGCATACCCGTGTGCATCGCGCAGGGACTGTCAATATTTCCATGGATGAGCCCCATTGCTGCAGGTCCGTGGGTACCATGCCCTGAGGCTGCAGACAGCTGCAAGCAAGCCTTTTGGCCGGCTGCAGACGCAGCGTCCAACCCGCAGCCTGTGGCTTTTTTGTGGCCCGCCGGGACCCATAAGAACAACCACCTCACGCGCCCCATGACCTTGCAAGAAGAAGCCTGCCGCTACGCCCTGCTGCGTCGCATCACCCCCGCGCTGCGCCACCACATGGCCGGCGAGTTCCAGCCCATAGGCATGATGGCGGCGCTCCTGGAGCGGCGCTCGCAGCACGCCAGCCCCGACCTGGCGAGCTTGCGGGACAACTGCTCGGCCCTGGGCACCTTGTCGCGCAAGGCCGCCAACGCCTGCGGCGAGCTCATGGTCTGGCTGGCCCCTCCACCGCTGGCCAGCCAGAATGCGAGCGAGGGCCTCAACGAATGCGTGAACCTGCTGTCCACCAGCTTGCGTTTCAATGGCATTGCACTGAGCAGCCAAGCGCCCGAGTTGGGCGCACAGGTGTCCACCAGCGCCCTGCGCAACGTGCTGACGGCCACCATCTTGGTCTTGAGCGATGCAGCGGCACAGCCGGCCAACTTGCAGGTCAGCGCCAGCGAGCAGGGCACGCAGGTGCTCATGGAGCTGAGCCTGGCGCCCATGGCCAGTCCCGCCGACATGCACAGCGGCCAGGACTACCGCGCCCTGAGCTGGGACGACCTGCTCGCCCTGGCCGAAGCCGAGGCGGTGGGCCTGACGCGCACGGCCCAGGGCGCACGGCTGACGTTTGCGGTGCTGAGCAACCCATGAGATGGCCTGCGGCTTGTCGTTCCAAGTGCAATGGACCTGCACCTACACGGCTTGGCGGGATCGCTCCACAGGCCAGCGCAGGCGGCACAGTCACAGTCAAAGCTGAACCCAGGCGCCAGGGCAGACCTGCGGGTTGAATTCACCCTTGCACGCCAAGAGCCCGAGCGCACCTGCCTTGAAGGCGGCCACCCCTTCACTTCAAGAAGATGCAGCTGACCAGCCCCTTGCCCACCACCGCTTTACCCGCCACTGACGCACTGGCCCTGTGGGGCGGCCTGGAGTGCACCGTGGTGCGCCTGGGCGAG
>CANHKH010000370.1 GCA_947460165.1 Comamonadaceae bacterium | reverse complement strand
GCTGCAGCACCGAATAGGTGCCCGCCGAGCCGCAGCACAGGTGCGGCTCGGCCCGGGCCACGCCAATGACAAAGCCCAAGGCCGTCAAACTCGCCTCGACACCGCCGCGCAGCTGCTGGCCGTGCTGCAAGGTGCAGGGCGGGTGGTAGGCCAAGGTGCCCGGTCGCTGGCTGGAGAGTTGGGCTTGCAGGGCCGGCACCAGCTCGGGCAGCAGCTCGCTCAAGTCCCGTGTGAGGGCGCTGATGCGCTGGGCCTTAGCGGCGTACACCGGGTCGTCCCGCAGCACATGGCCGTAGTCTTTGACCATGACGCCGCAGCCCGAGGCGTTCATCACCAGGGCCTCCACTTCGCCGCGCTCCACCAACGGCCACCAAGCGTCAATGTTGGCGCGCATGTGGTCTTTGCCGCCTTCGTGGTCGTTCAGGTGGAACTTGACCGCGCCGCAGCAACCGGCCTCGGGCGCCACCACGGCTTGTATGCCGCAGGCATCCAGCACCCGGGCGGTGGCCGTGTTGATGTTTGGCTGCATGGACGGCTGCACGCAACCCGTGAGCATGAGCACTTTGCGGGCGTGCTTGCGGGTGGGCCAGGCGCCAGCATCTTGGGGCGCGGGCACCTTGGCCTTGAGCGATGCCGGCAGCAGGCCGCGCACGCTTTGGCCCAGCTTCATGGCCGGGGCAAACAGCGGCGAGGGCAGGCCTTCTTTGAGCAGCCAGCGCACGGCCTTGTCAGTGGCGGGGCGCGGCACTTGCGCGTCCACGATGTGGCGGCCAATGTCCACCAAGTGGCCGTACTGCACGCCGCTGGGGCAGGTGCTCTCGCAGTTGCGGCAGGTCAGGCAGCGGTCTAAGTGCAGCTGGGTTTTGCGCGTGGGCGTGGCCCCTTCGAGCACTTGCTTGATGAGGTAAATGCGCCCGCGCGGGCTGTCGAGCTCGTCGCCCAGCAGCTGGTAGGTGGGGCAGGTGGCGCTGCAAAAACCGCAGTGCACACACTTGCGCAAAATGGCCTCGGCCTCGCGGCCTTCGGCCGTGCCCTGGTACTGGGGGGCGAGATTGGTTTGCATCAAAGGCCCCCACGGCCGGTGGCAAACACCCCCGCCGGATCAAATTGTTGTTGCAGCGAACGCTGTACGCGCTCTTGCACGGGCGCCAGCGGCGTGAACACGCCGGCCAGCAGTTTGTCGGCATCGCCTCCGGCCAGGCTGGCGCGCTGCAGCGTGGCGTGGCCGCCCAGCTGCTGGGCCAGCGCGCGCAGCTGCGCGCCCGCCGAGGGGGGTGCCCACAACCAGCGCAAAGCGCCGTGCCACTCCACCAAGGCCGGCCAGGGCAGCTCCAGCGCGGGTGCGGTCTGCGGCAGCGACAAGCGCCACAGACACAGCTCGGGCGAAGGCGATGTGAAAAACGGCAGGTGTTGATCACGGCAGGCCTGCCAGTCAGCGCCGGCCTGTGCGTTGTCCATGAGCGTCACGCGCCCGCCTGCCGCCTGCACGTCGGCCTGCAGGCGCGGGATGGCCGCCTCCACCGCCGCCACCGCACCGCGCAGGCGAATGAACAGATAGTCTTGCACCGGGCTGGCGCTGTCGTCGCGCACCCAGCAGCTCGCATTCAAGGGCAGGGGCTGGCCGCCCCAGCGGTTGAGCAGGTCCAGCGCTGTCTGCTGCGCCACCCCCGCGCACATCAGCGTGGCCTCACACACGGCCACCGGCAGCACCTTGAGCGAGACATCCACCAGCACACCCAGCGTGCCCAGCGACCCGGCCATCAGCCGCGAAACGTCGTAGCCGGCCACGTTCTTCATGACCTGGCCGCCAAAAGTGAGCAGCTCGCCCCGGCCATTGATGAGCCGCACGCCCAGCACAAAGTCGCGCGCCCCACCCACACTGGCGCGGGCCGGGCCCGCCAAGCCACTGGCCACCGCGCCGCCCACGGTCGCGCCCGGGCCAAAGTGCGGTGGCTCAAAGGCCAGCGCCTGGCCTTCTTGGGCCAGGGCCGCCTCCAACTCGGCCAGCGGGGTGCCCGCCAGTGCTGTGACCACCAGCTCGCTGGGCTCGTAGCTCAAGATGCTGGCCAGTGGACGCACATCGAGCACGGGCACGGTATCGTCGATTGCGGCCCCGTAAAAGTCCTTGGTGCCGCCACCACGCACGCGCAGGCGCTGGCCTTGCGTAGCGGCTTGCTGTATGCACGCCGACCACTCGGTCGTCAGTTGTTCAAAATTTGCCATGGCAGGCATGGTAAGCGGCAGGGTTGAGCGGCTGGCTGATTTTTTTGAACAAGCGGGTTTCGGTTTTTTTGGCCAGTGCAGCCCCGCCACAGCGCAATCAAGCCGCCGAGGCGCCCGCCTGCAACATGCGCTGGAGCTCGCCCGAGGCCACCAAGGCCCGCAACTCGCTCGCGCCACCCACCAGCGTGCCCTTGACAAACACCATGGGAAACGTCGGCCAGCCCGACCACATCTTGAGCGCGGTCCGCGGCTTCCACATTGAAAAGTAGCTGCCGTACTCCAGGTACACAAAGGGCTGGCCCACCGCCTCCAAGGCCTTGCAAGCCTGGGCCGGGTAGGGGTTGTGCTTCATGCCGACCACCACCACATCGTTGGCGGCCACGGCTTTTTGCACTTCGCTCACCGTGGACGCGTTCCAGCCGGCAACCTGGCTGCGAATGGCACTGTGGACGGACAACTCATCGAGAACATGGCGAGGCATAGGGGGCTCCTTGGGATCAAGGCTGCGACCGTACCATGTGGCCGCCGTAAGCTTTGGAGGCGATTCTTTGCAAACTCTTGAGCCATCATGGGAAAAAATCGAGGCGCAAAGAAGAGTTCTCAGGAACCACGACCCCAAAATATGTATTTATGCATAAAATTCTTTCATCAGAAATCCGATGTTCGGACAGATGGAGGTTGGGTATGCAAGCCAGTGCAGTGCGTGCGGTGGACAGAGACACGGTCCTGGGCAAGGCAACGGTTCGAGCGGCTGAGGGTCTGGGTCTGAGCGGCAAAGCCTTGGCTGAGGTGATCGGCTTGAGTGAGCCGACTGTCTCTCGCATCAAGAAAGCCGAGACGGGCATAGACCCGGAGGGCAAGCCAGGAGAACTCGCTTTGTTGCTGGTGCGCACCTTTCGTTCTCTGGATGCGTTGGTGGGGGGCGATGAGGACAAGCGCAAGCTCTGGATGAACACCAGCAACCGGGAGCTCAACGGCGTGCCGTTGGAGCTGATCAAAAAAGTAGATGGTCTGCTGCGGGTGCTTGCCTACCTGGATGTGATGAGGGCTCCCAGCTGAGAAAGGCGTGAATGAATTTGTCGGTCAGCCCTGCTGAGCCCACTGCTTGGCAAGACGCCTGGTTCGCTGCTGCAGCGCCCCTGGCCATGACGGTGTGGCGAGGCGTGGAGTCCCAAACCGACATTGCCACCGCCCGTCTGGTGGACAGCCCCGAGGAACTCGACGCCTTGGAGGAAATGCTGGAAGTCTCCAAGCCCGCCAAGGCGGCGCAAAGCGAGGGACTGCACTACCTGCTGTTCACGCCGTTTCGCTATACCTCCGGGCGCGACAGCCGGTTCAGGGCCGCCAACGCACCCGGGGTCTGGTACGGCGCAGACACCATTCAAACGGCCTGCGCGGAGGTGGCTTATTGGCGCTACCGCTTCATCCTGGACTCTGCGGGCTTGGCCAAAAACGATGGGGAGCTGGTGTCTCGGCACACCCTTTTTCGCGCAAGCGTGAAGGGCGCAGCCATCGACTTGCCATCACCCCCATGGAATGCCAGTGACTCACGCTGGACCGACCCGCAAGACTATTCAGCAACACAAGCCTTGGCCCGGGAAGCACGCCGCCGTGGCGTGGAGTGGATTCGCTACAGCTCTGTGCGTCAGCCCGGCGCTGTGTGCGCCGCAGTGCTCGAGCCCGTGGCTTTGAGCCACACCAAGCCAAGCCATCTGCAAGACTGGATCTGCCGCGCGACCCGCAGCCGAGTGTGGTTCACCTGCCGGCAGTCGGCACAGAGTTACAGCTGGGATTTTTGAGGGTAGGTGGTAAGCGGCTTAGACCAGCTTGCTGAAGATGTGTAACGGCAACAAGTTTTAGGCCTTCTGCGCATGGGTTGATTAACTACAGATTTCATTCGTTCAAAGACGAGTACGTAGTTGCTGGCATCCACCGATATATTGG
>CANHKH010000369.1 GCA_947460165.1 Comamonadaceae bacterium | reverse complement strand
TGAGCCGAACCCCGCGCCCGGTAGGGCGCTTTCCCAATGACCTTTGAAGAATTGAACCTGGCTCCGGCCATCGTTAAAGCCGTGCTTGAGCAAGGCTACGACACCCCCACCCCCATCCAGGCACAAGCCATTCCGGCCGTGCTCAAAGGAGGGGATTTGTTGGGCGGCGCCCAGACAGGCACCGGCAAAACGGCCGCGTTCACGCTGCCGCTCTTGCAGCTGCTCTCCACCCGTGAGCGCACCAAAGACCGCCGGGGCGCCAACGCCGTGCGTGCCCTCATCCTCACGCCCACCCGCGAGCTCGCCGCCCAGGTGGAAGAAAGCGTGCGCACCTACGGCAAGTACCTGGACCTCAAATCCATGGTGATGTTTGGCGGCGTGGGCATGAGCCCGCAAATCTCCCAGCTGCGCAGCGGCGTGGACATTTTGGTGGCCACCCCTGGCCGCCTGCTGGACCACGCGGGCCAAGGCACGCTGGATTTGGGCAAGGTTGAAATCTTGGTGCTCGACGAAGCCGACCGCATGTTGGACATGGGTTTCATCCACGACATCAAAAAAGTGCTGGCCCTGGTGCCCAAACAAAAGCAGTCCCTGCTGTTTTCGGCCACCTTCAGCGACGAAATTCGCGACCTGGCCAACGGCCTGCTGCGCGAGCCCGAGCACATTCAGGTGACCCCGCGCAACACCACGGTGCAACGCATCAAGCAAACCATGCACCTGGTGGGCCGGGGCAAGAAAAAAGCCTTGCTCACGCACATCATCAGCGAGCGCAACTGGAGCCAGGTGCTGGTCTTCACGCGCACCAAGTTCGGCGCCAACAACGTGGCCGAACACCTGAGCAAAAACGGCATCCCTGCCATGGCGCTGCACGGCAACAAAAGCCAGAGCGCGCGCACGCAGGCGCTGGCTGGCTTTAAAAGCGGCGACATCCGCGCCTTGGTGGCCACCGACATTGCCGCCCGCGGCATTGACATCGACGAGTTGCCGCACGTGGTGAACTACGAAATCCCCAACATCAGCGAAGACTATGTGCACCGCATTGGCCGCACCGGCCGGGCGGGCAACAGCGGCGAGGCCATCAGCTTTGTCTGCCTGGACGAAGAAGGCTTCATGGCCGACATCGAGCGCTTCACCCGGCAAAACATTGAAAAAGTCGAAGTCCCCGGCTTTGAACCCGAGCCCGGCGAAAAGGCCGAACCGCTGGCCATGGGCCGGCAAACCCTGTGGGGTGGCCTGGGCAAGCCGCCCAGCCGCGAGGTGATGGCGGCCGCCGCCAAGGCCGCACGCGGCGAAATGATGGACCGCATACGCACCAACAAAGGCACGCAGCCTGCCCGCGGCCAAGGCGGTGGTCAGCGCGCCGGCGCACAGCCCGCCCGCAGCGGGGCCGCAGGCGGCCAGCCCGCGCGGCAAGCTGCTCCTGGTGCCGGTCGCGATGGCCAACGCCATGCCCCAGGCCCGCGCACAGGCGCTCAAGGCCACCCGGCTCCACGCCACCCGCCTCAAGGCCAGGGGCAAGGCCAGCCCCGGCAACATACCAGCGCGCCGCGCCCACAGCGCAGCCATGACGACGAGGCCCAACCGGCTTCCCACCTGTCCTCCGGCTTTCCCTCCTCAGGCCTGCCCAGCGGCGGCAACCGTGGCGGCTTTCGCGGTGCACGCAGCGGAGGCGGAGGCGGCGGTGGTGGTGGTGGTGGTCGCGGCGGCTTTGGCGGCAACCGTTCAGGCGGCGGTCGCTCCGGTGGCGGCTATTGAAGCGCGCGCACCGCGCTGCAATCAAAGGGCACCTCGGTGCCCTTTTTTTCTGGGCTCATTGAATCTCAAGCCGTCCAGGAGGCGCCTCAAAGGTCTTTGACAAACAAAGTCACCAAGGGCTGATCACCCACCTGGCGGCTCCAGTGCCCGTGCACGGCGGGGTCAAACTGCGCGCCTGGCGGCAAGAGGTCGGCCGAATAAAAGTGCTCGCCGGGCTTGAACAGCCGGCTTTGGCCACCTTGCAAGCCAATTTCCATCTGCCCACCCAAGATGAACACCCATTGCGGCTGACCCGTGCAATGAAAGCTGCTGCGAAAGCCCACGGGGCTGACACGCAACTGGTAACCGGCTGAGCCGAACACGGCAGACAACCGGGAGGCGGGCGTGCCCTCGTCCAGGCTCAAGCTTTCTTGGCGAAAGCGGGCACGGCCATCGCTGTCGGTGAACAACACGGTTTTGGTGAAATCAGTCATGGGTCAGGCTTTCAAATAGCTGGGCATTGTCGAGCCAGACCGCCCAGCTCGCCTGCGGCCCCGCTACAGCTGCTTGCAAATGAGGCTGTGGATCAGGCGTCCCACCGGCTGCGGCCTGTGGTGAGATGAAGCCATGGCCCAAGCACAGACACCAGCGCCCCAATCAAGCCGCTGCAGCCCCCACCATGGCATGGGCCGAATGGGGCGGACTGGACTTGAAATACTCGAGCATGTCCGCCTCCAGGGCATCAATGAGCGCACCCATGGCCTGCTGGGCCTGCTCCGGATCGCGGGCCACCAACGCGGCCAGCACAGCCGCGTGCCAGGGCAGGTGCGGGTCAGGCACGGCGGGCCTGCGTCCCAGCCGCTCGTAGCCGGCTCGAAGCAAGGCCTGCAAAAGCCGGCTCATCTGGCCGAGCAAGCGGTTGCCGCCGGCTTTGAGCAGCAAATGGTGAAAATGCAGGTCCTCGCTCAAATCGTCATGGCCAGCCGCCGCGGCCTCCTTCATGCGATGAAAGGCTGCCTCAAGCTCGAGCAGCTGCTGGTCGGTGGCACGCTGGGCCGCCAAGCGCAGGCACTGGGGCTCGACCACACGCCTGAGCTCACACACGCTGTGCAAAAACTCGCGGGAAAAGCCCACCCGAAACTGCCAGGCCAGCACGTCAGGGTCCAGCCAGTTCCAGTGGTCTTCCGTGAGCACGCGGGTGCCCACTTTGGGGCCGGTGCTGAGCAGCCCCTTGGCCACCAGCGATTTCACCGTTTCCCTGAGAACCGTGCGGCTGACGCCCAAACTGGCACACAGCACCGGCTCGGTAGGCACGGATTGGTTGCGTGGGTAGCGGCCCGCCACGATGGCTTCGCCCAGGTGGTGAAGCGTCTTGCTGTGCAGGTTTCTTGACATTTGTTTTCAATTTTGACCATGGTAGTCCCAGTGCTTTGGCTCTGCCATACAGGACTTACCCGATGAACCACGTGTTCAGCCCCCCTTTGCGCAGCCAGCAGTGGTTTGGCCGGCAGGACCGCGACGGCTTTGCCTACCGCAGCTGGCTCAAGGCCAGGGGCATCCCCAACGACCAGTTCGACGGCCGGCCCGTCATTGGCATTTGCAACACCTTCAGCGAACTCACGCCCTGCAATTCGCATTTCCGGGTGCTGGCCGAGCAGGTCAAGATGGGCGTGCTGGAAGCCGGTGGCTTTGCGCTGGAGTTTCCGGTGATGTCCCTGGGTGAAACCCTGATGCGGCCGACTGCCATGCTTTACCGCAACCTGGCCAGCATGGACGTGGAGGAATCCATTCGCGGCAACCCGCTGGACGGCGTGGTGCTGCTGATGGGCTGCGACAAAACCACGCCAGCGCTGATGATGGGCGCGGCCAGCGTGGACTTGCCCACCGTGGGCGTGAGTGGCGGGCCCATGCTCAACGGCAAATGGCGCGGCCAAGAACTGGGCTCGGGCACCGACGTGTGGCGCATGAGCGAGCAGGTGCGCGCCGGCACGCTGCGCTTGCAAGATTTTTTAGAAGCCGAGAGCTGCATGAACCGCAGCCACGGCCACTGCATGACCATGGGCACGGCCAGCACCATGGCCTGCATGGTCGAGGCCCTGGGAATGGGCCTGCCGGGCAATGCGGCCTTGCCTGCGGTGGACGGCAGGCGCCATGTGCTGGCCCGCATGGCCGGGCGCCAGGCGGTGGCCCTGGTCCAGCGGGGGGTGCGCATGTCGCACATCATGACGCGCCAGGCCTTTGAAAACGCCGTCAAAACCCTGGCTGCCATTGGCGGCTCCACCAACGCCGTGATCCACCTCATTGCCATGGCCGGGCGCCTGAACGTGCCCTTGACGGTGGACGACTTTGACCGGCTGGCCAGCCACCTGCCTTGCTTGGTCAACCTGCAGCCCTCGGGCCAGTACCTGATGGAAGATTTTTGCTACGCCGGGGGCCTGCC
>CANHKH010000368.1 GCA_947460165.1 Comamonadaceae bacterium | reverse complement strand
AGCGGCTTGATGCGCGAGATCGCCGTGGGCAGCAGGCTGATCAAGATGGCGCCCAGCACCGCGCCGCGCAAACTGCCCAGCCCGCCAATGACCACCATGAGCACCAACTCCAGCGAGAGCAGCAAGGTAAAACCATCGGGCGTGAGGTACTTGAGGTGGTGCGCCAGCAGGCCACCGGCCAGTCCGCAGACACCGGCCGACACACCAAAGGCCGCCACCTTGTGGCCCTGCACATGGATGCCCAGGGCATAGGCGGCCGCCTCTGAATCGCGCACGCCCACCAGGGCCCGCCCGGTGGCCGAGCGCAGCAAGTTGAGCAGGCCCAGCAGCACCCCCACCAGCACCAGCAAGCAGGTGTAATAAAAAGCCTTGGGGCCGGACAGCGACCAGCCCAGCAACTTTGGGTCTTCCACGGCCAGGCCGGTAAAGCCACCCGTGACCGAGCTCCACAGGCCGATGACCTGCTCGACGATGATGGAAAAAGCCAGCGTCACCATGGCCAGGTAGAGGCCAGAGACGCGAATGGCTGGAATGCCTATGAGCACCCCCACCACCGCCGTCAGCAGCGCCGCCAGCGGCAGCGACAGCGGCCAAGGCAGGCCGCGCGCCAAGAACCAGGCATGGGCGTAAGCGCCTATGGCCAAAAAGGCCGCGTGGCCCAGCGAGACCTGGCCGGTAAAGCCGGTCAAAAACATCAAGCCCAGGCTGGCCACACAGAGGATGAACACATAGCTGAGCTCGCCCAAAAAGAAGGGACTCAAGACGGCAGGCAGCACCAAGAGCGCGGCCAGCAGCAGGCCGTAGGCCAGCTTGTCGGCCGGGCGCTTGAAGAGCGCCGTGCCCTCGCTGTAACGGGTGTGGTAGTCGAAGTGCATATTTCGTCCTAGACCCTGCGGCCGTGCGCCTCGCCCAAGAGGCCGGTGGGCTTGACCACCAACACCGCAATGAGCACCAGGTAAGCGGCAATGTCTTTGCTGCCATCGGGCAGGTAGACGCCGGCGTACTGCTCAATCAGGCCAATCAGCAAGCCGCCCACGATGGCGCCGGGCACGCTGCCAAAGCCGCCCAGCATGAGCGCGGCCAGGGCCTTGAGGGTGACGAACCACAGCGTCAGGTCCACCAGCGTGATGGGTGCCAGCAGCACGCCGGCCACCGCCGCGCAGGCCCCGGCCAGGGCCCAAACCAGCGAGTTGACGCGCTTGACGCGTATGCCATTGAGGTAGGCCGCCAGCTGGTTTTGCGAAGCCGCCTGCATGGCCACGCCCAGCCGGGTGTGCCTGAAAAACAGGAAAAAGGTCACCGTCACCGCCAGCGTGATGCCCAGAATCACCAACTGCAGGTGGCCAATGGCGATGCCCGCCACCGTGCTGTGCTGGCCCGTAAAAGGGGTGCTGTAGTTGCGCGCCTCAGGGCCGGCCACCATGCTGACGATGCCGCGCATCATGAACGCCAGCGCGATGGTCAGCATCACCCCGGCAAACTGCGGCTGGCCGGCAATGCGGCGGATGACAAAGGCATCGAGCAGGTAGGACAGCGCAGACACCCCCAGCACCACCAACAACAAGGCCAACCAAAATGGCAGGCCCGCCACGGCAATCAAGCCCCAGGCGGAAAAGGCCGAGACCACCAACAAGTCGCCGTGCGCAAAGTTGAGCACCTCGGTGGCCTTGTAAATGAGCACAATGCCCAGCGCCACCAGCGCGTAGATGGCGCCCACGGCAATGCCGTTGAGCGTGAGTTGGGCAAACACCTCGATCTGGCTCATGCCAGCACCCCCTCGGCCTGCGCCGCATGGACAGGCGCCGCCTGGCCGCTGGCGTACACGGGCTGCACCTGCCAGGCCAGCACCGGCTGGGCGCAGTGGCTGCACACCACCTTGGGTTTGAAAAGTTGGCCACAGGGGCTGTGCACCGGCACGATGGAGCTGGGCTGGTCCAGGTGGTGATGAGCGGTCCAGTCGGACAAGCACATCATGTAGCCCAGCAGGCCCCGGCTGGCGGGGGTGAGCCGGTAATGCCGGCGGCGCGCATCCTGCGCGTCGGCCGAGCGCTCGAGCAAGCCGCAATCGACCATGCCCTTGAGGCGCTTGGCCAGCACACTGGGGGCAATGCCCAGCGCCTGGGCGAGTTCGTCAAAGTAATGGCAGCCCAGCACCACGGCGGCAATGACCATGAGGCACCAGCGGTCCACCCGCAGGCCCAGGCCCATGCGCGGCGCGCCCGAGGTCGACAGGCGCGAGGCCGGGCCGGTCGTGTCAGGCTCGGCCAAGGCCGGATTCGGTTCTAGCCGCACCTGCAGATCTTGGAGTTCAAACGCCTGGTCGCAGCAGGCGCAGACCAGGCGCGGGTCGAACCCATGGCCGCACTGCAGGTGCTCAAGCCGCACAGGCAGCGCGATGTCGCGCTCGCCCCACTGGCGTTCCCACTGCCAGATCATCAGGGTCTGAGGGAACATGGCCAGGGCCTTGGCCGTGGCGTGGTAGCCCTGGCGCGGCGGGCGCTCTTGGTACAGGCGCGGGCGCAGCAGGCCCAGCTGCACCAGCGTGCGCAAGCGCTCAGACAGGGTGTGGCGCGGAATGCCCAGCTGCACATGCCACTGGTCAAAGCGCTTGAGGCCCATGAAGGTGCCCAGCATGAGCTGCACCGTCCAGCGGTCGCCCAGCACGCGCAGGCCGTGGTGCAGCGTGCTGGTGGCCAGCGCCTGACGCACCAGCCCCACATCCACGGTGCTTGAATTCGCCATCAGCAGCGCTCCACCACCATGGCCACGGCCAGACCGGCCGCGCCACACAAAGACACCAACGCACGGCGCGCCTGGCGGCGCTCGAGCTCGTCCAGGGCCGTGCCCAGCAGTGCGCTGCCTGTGGAGCCCATGGCATGGCCCAGGGCAATGGCGCCGCCGTTGACGTTGAGCTTGTCGTGCGACACAAACATGTGCTTCATGTAATGCAGCATCAAGCCGGCAAAGGATTCATTGACTTCAAAAAGGTCTATGTCTGCCGCAGTCAGGCCCGCCAGTGCCAGCGCCCTTTGGCTGGCAGGCACGGCGCCGGTGAGTGCCAAGGTGCGGTCCACGCTCACGGTGGCGGTGGCCAGGATGCGTGCCCGCGCTTGGAGGCCCAGGCGTCTGGCCGCCGCGGGGCTGGCCAGCAGCACCGCCGAGGCGCCGTCGGCCATGGCCGGTGAGTTGCCGGCGTGGTGCACAGGGGCGATGCGGGGCAAGCCATAGCGCTGGCACAGCAGGGGATTGAAGCCGTATTTCTCAGCCATGGCGGCAAAGGCAGGGGGCAGCTGGCCCAGGCCCTCCAGCGTGGTCTGGGCGCGTGGGGTTTCGTCCTGGCTCAGCAGAACCTGGCCATTTGCTCCGGTGACAGGCACCACCGAGGCGCTGCGGCCTGCCGCCAAGGCGGCCACGGCGCGCTGTTGAGATGCCAAGGCGTAGGCGTCGCACTGGGCGCGGTCAAAGCCCTCCATGGTGGCAATCACATCGGCAGAAATGCCTATGGGCACCAGCGTGGTCTGTTGCTGGAACTCCAAGTCGTGCGTCAAGGGGCCTTTGTCAGACGCCATGGGCACGCGGGACATCATCTCCACACCGCCGGCTGCGGCCAGGCCATCGCAAGCCATGGCCTCTTGCGCCGCCAGGTGCACAGCGCTCAGGCCAGAGGCGCAGTAGCGGTTGATGCTCAGGCCAGGCACGCTGTCGCTCCAGCCGGCGCGCACCAAGGCCAGCTTGGCAATGTTGGCGCCCTGCTCGCCGGTCTGGCTGACGCAGCCCATGAATGCGTCGCTCACCTCGGCCGTGTCAACGCCGGTGCGCTGGGCCAGGGCTGTGAGTTGCTGGGCCAGCAAATCCACAGGTTTGATCGGCCGCAGCGCGCCCTTGTCATTGCCCCGACCTCGGGGGCTGCGCAGCGCATCAATGATGAAGGCTTGACTCATGCGTGCTCCCTGGACTCAGAGCTGCGCGGCCACAGGCGCGGAAAAAAAGCCGGCACGCGGGCGCAGTAAGCGGCGTAGCCGGGCTTGGTCTTGGCCATGTGGCGCTCCATCAGCGAGGTGGCCGAGCCTTTGTTCATGAACCAGGTGACATAGTCCATGGACAGCAGCGACAACCAGCCCCATGGATTGGCCAGTGCAATGAGGCCATAGCCCCTCAACATGCAGGTCTGGCCAAAGT
>CANHKH010000367.1 GCA_947460165.1 Comamonadaceae bacterium | reverse complement strand
TTGAAAGACGAGGTGGTGGGCACCGAAGCCGTGCGCGTGTATGGCGATGCCCAGCGCATGCTCAGGCGCTTGATAGAGGGGCGCTGGCTCACGGCCAATGGCGTCATGGGCTTTTGGCCGGCCAACCGCGTGGGCGACGACATTGAGATTTACACCGACGAAAGCCGCACCCAGGTGGCCATGACCTGGCACGGCCTGCGCCAGCAAAGCGAAAAAACCGCCGCCCCCGGCCCCGACGGCCAGCTGCGCATGCGGCCCAACCGCTGCCTGGCCGACTTCATGGCGCCCAAGGTCTTGCCGCCCGAGCTGGCGGCCGCGCGGGCCGGCGCCGCCGGTGCCGAGGGCGCAGACGGCTTTCACATTCAGGACCACATTGGCCTGTTTGCCGTGACCACAGGCATAGGCGCGGAGAAAAAAGAAAAGTACTTTCTCGACGACCACGACGACTACTCGTCCATCATGCTCAAGGCCCTGGCAGACCGGCTGGCCGAGGCCTTTGCCGAAGCCATGCACCAGCGCGTGCGGCAAGACCTGTGGGGCTACGCCGCCGACGAAAAGCTCAGCACCGAAGAGCTCATCGCCGAAAAGTACCGCGGCATCCGCCCGGCCCCCGGCTACCCGGCCTGCCCGGACCACAGCGTCAAGGCCGACATGTTCGCCCTGCTGCAAGCCCAAGACATTGGCATGGGCCTCACCGAAAGCCTGGCCATGACACCGGCCGCCTCGGTCAGCGGCTTTTACCTGAGCCACCCCGAGGCGGTGTACTTCAACGTGGGCAAAGTGGGCGACGACCAGGTCAAGGACCTGGCCCTGCGCAAGGGCATGCCGCTGGCCGAGCTTGAACGACTGATTGCCCCCAACCTGTGAACCGGGTGAATTTGACTCATTAACAGATCACAAGGCTGTTCGTGTCACATTAATGAGTCAAATTGATTGACTTTACCCTTGCAAGAGCAGGTCTTCGCTCTCATGCTGTCTTGGGGTTCATAGGAGGCGCTCACAGTGCCTGCTCCGGCTTGCGCGACAGGCGTTTGCTGCGCTGGCGCACGGCTTCGATGTCCTGCTCCAACGCGTTCAGGTCATGCGCGGGTGCCGCCACTTCGGGCAAGGCCGCATGCCTGCCCATGAGCCACAGCGCCGTGGCGTACACACCCATGCCCACAGACGGATCGCCTTTTTCCATGCGAATCAGGGTGGGCACAGACACCGACAGGCGCGTGGCCCAGGTGCGCTGGCTTTCTTTGCGGCGCTGACGGGCCAAAGCCAAATTCCCGCCCAGGTCTTTGAGCGCTCGGGCAAGGGCAGCAGGCAAAATTTCTGAGGCGTGGGCAGGCTTTGACATCACACAAAATTTACCATGAAATGCATTTATGTTAATTTTGTTTTATCTCAAAAGTTCCGACCGAACTGGCAGGCCATCAAGGACAGGCCATCCAAGGTCATGCGCTGAACGACGTGGCCGACGGGTTGCAGGACCTGGGCTGGTGCTCAAAGGGTGATGTGGCACAGAAACAGTCAAGCGCGACCCCCTGCTAGACTTGAATTTTGACTTTGTTGCCTGGCGCCTGCACGGCCGTGCCGTCGAGCGCAGCCACCCGGCCACCGCACACCCTGCATGACTGGACCCCGCCACATGGTCATCGACCACTTCATGTATGCCGGCCCCGACTTGGACGTCCTGTCCCAAGGCTTTGCCGCCTTGGCCGGTGTCGAGCCTGAGCCCGGCGGGCAGCACCCGCAAATCGGCACCCACAACCGATTGGTCGGCAGCCATGGCCAGATGTACCTGGAATTGATTGCGCCTGACCCCACCTCGGCAGCGCGCAGCCCCATGCGCGCAGGCATTGAGCAACTGACACGGCCTTGCCTGCACCGCTTCATCATGGATGCAACGGGCGCCGACTTTGAACACCTCTTGCGGGCCTACGCCAAGGTGGGCATTGCCGCCGAGGTCCAGGACATGCACCGCATCACGCCCGCCGGCAGCACCCTGCGCTGGCGCCTGCTGGTGCCCGAGGACAACCGCTTTGGACTCTTCGCGCCCTTGTTCATTGACTGGCTCAACACACCGCACCCCTCAACCCGCTTGGCAAAGGCGTTTGAGATGCTCAGCATCGAAGCCGGACACCCTGCTTCGCAGGAGCTGCTGGCGTTGTGGCAGGATATGGAGGTACCGATTGACTTGCATTTGGCGGACGCCGCTTACCTGCGACTGGGGCTCAAGACCGGTCGTGGCCAGGTGGTCCTGAGCTCGATGTAATGACTGCTTCTTAACTGTTTTCAAGAAAAGGTGTTCCCATGACCCTCGCTCAGACACTGCGCACCACACTTTTGGCCGCAGTAGCAATGACAAGCGCCGCGACCGGTTTCGCGCAGAACCTGCAAAAAGTTCGCATCGGCTACCCGCCGGCCTGGTCGGCTGTCGAAGCGGCCATTCCGTTTGGCGACACTCTGGGGTATTTCAAGGAAGAAGGGCTGGCGCTGGAGTACGTCTCGGTGCAGGGAACGGCGGTGCTGATGCCTCAAGTCGCCAACGGCTCGGTCGAATTCGGCATCATGAGCCCTGACTTGGCGATCATTGCGGCGGCCAAGGGTGAGACCTTCCCCATCAAGTTTTTCTACAACTTCTACCCCCGCCACATTTTTGAATTCACGGTGCTGGCCAACAGCCCCATCAAGACGCTGGCAGACCTCAAAGGCAAAAAGCTAGGCGTGGGCGCTCTCAGCTGGGGCAATCTGCCGATGTCGCGGCTGATGCTGCAGCAAGCCGGCGTGACCTGGATGAAAGACGTGCAGGTGCTGCCCGTGGGCGTGGGCGCGGCGTCTTGGGAGCGGCTGAAGTCGGGCAGCGTGGACGCGCTGAACCTGCCGGCCACCCAGAACGTGCTGATGGAACAAGCCGGCACGCCCATTCGCCGCCTGGAAATCCCGGCAGAGTTCAAGAGCGTGTTCTCCAACGGCATCGCCACCAGCGACGCCTTGATCCAGAAGAACCCCGCCATGGTCGCTGGCATGGGCCGCGCGGTCACCAAGTCTCTGGCTGCCTGCCTGGCCAACACCGAGGCCTGCGTGCGCGCCTACTGGAAGATTGATCCGAGCTCCAAGCCAGCCCCCGACGCAGAGGCCCAATGGGTCAAGTCCTTTGTCGCAGTCAACCAGGGCACCTACCGAATTGGCGATCTGGCTTCCTTCAATGGCAAGTTCGGCCGCTACACCGATGGAGACTGGAAGAACATCGTTCAGAAAATGAAGGACGGCGACCAGATTCCCACCGCCGACATCGACCTGTCCAAGCTGTTCACCGCGCGTTTTGTGACGGAGTTCCACGCCTTCGACCTCAAAAAGGTTCGCGATACCGCCGCTGCAGCCAAGTGATGAACCGCACCACATGCTGCTGAGTCTGCAAGACATCAGCGTCGCTTACTCCACCCGCAAGGGCCCGGTGCAGGCGCTGGAACGGCTGGACCTGGTGGTGCAGCCGTCTTCCTTCGTCTCGGTCTTGGGGCCTTCGGGCTGCGGCAAGTCCACGCTGGTGAAACTGGTCGCCGGGCTGCTCAAACCCACCACAGGGCGCATTTCCTTCGACGGCGTGACCAGCACCGGGGCGCGTGACGATGTGGGGGTCGCCTTCCAGCAGGCGGCCCTGCTGCCCTGGAAGAGCGCGTTCGAGAACGTCCTGCTGCCCCTGCGTCTGAAGGGACAACCCACCGCCGCGGCCCGAGAGCGGGCCGAGGGCTTGCTGGACCTGGTGGGCCTGACCGGCTCGCGCGACAGCTTCCCGCATGAGTTGTCGGGGGGGATGCAGCAGCGCGTGTCGCTGGCGCGCTCGCTGGTGCGCGATCCTTCCGTGCTGGTGATGGACGAGCCCTTCTCCGCGCTGGACGCGATGACGCGCGAGAACATGATGATGGAGTTGCAGCGCGTCTGGCTGGACAAGCGCCCTTCAGTGCTGTTCATCACGCACTCCATTGCCGAGGCCGTGTTCTTGTCTGACCGCGTGCTGGTCATGAGCGGCAGGCCGGGCCGCGTGATCATGGACCGCGCCGTCGACCTGCCCAGACCGCGCACCCTGGAGACGCTGGCCTCGCCGCAGTTTGTCGAGTTGTGCAACGAGATGCGCAACCTGTTCAGGCCAGACTCGCCTATGCACGCGAACGCGGCCTAGCGCCACGCAACGGACCCCTGGGCT
>CANHKH010000366.1 GCA_947460165.1 Comamonadaceae bacterium | reverse complement strand
GCCAGGGCGCGCACTTCGGCCGAGGCGCTGCGCTCAAAACTGGCCACATCCACCTTGCCCTCGATCAGGCGCATGGCCACCGTGATGGGCAAGCTCCAACGCGCCGCGTGGCCCGTGGCAGGGTTCAAAGCCCGCGACCACGGCTCGCAAATGATGGGGGCGGCGCCCGCTGGCACCTCGCACACCAGGGCCTTGATGTGATGGGCTGAAACACCCCGCTCGGCCAACAAACCTGCCGCCTCAATGAAGGGGTGCAGGTAATGGCAGCAGGGGTGAAATTTGATGGCGGCATCCGGCAGGTGCCAGCGCTGGCCCACATCGGCCAGCGATTCTTCAAACCGTGCAGCCGCTTGCGGGTCGCGGGCAAATTGGGCAAACAAGCCCCAGCGCCCGTCCAGCGCAGTGTCTGGCCCGGTCATGCCCGCCTGGGCCAATTGCGCGGCCAACACGCCTGCGTGCGCCGCCCACCCCGGGTGCAAAGACTTGACGGAAGAGCCGTTGGTGACAAACTCCATCACGCCGCTGGACTGGCTCAGGGCAATGGCCATGGCGGCCAGGGTTTGGTCTTCGTTCAAATGCATCAACTCCGCAGCCACCCAGGCGGTGGCCAAGGTGCCGGCCACGGAGCTGGGCTGAAAGCCTTGCGCGTGAAAACCGCCAGGGTCGGCCAGACCAAAACGCGCCAGCGCTTCCCAGCCCAGCACATAAGCGCGCAACATCTCTGGGCCACTGCGCTGGTGAGCTTGGGCCACGGCCAAAGCCGCGGCCGCCACCACCGAGCTGCCATGGATGATGGAGCCGGTGTGCGTGTCGTCAAACTCCAGGCTGTGCATCAGCCCACCGTTGATCAAGGCGGCATCGGCAGGCGCTGCGCCTTGCGCTTGGCCAAACACACTGCTGGGCCCACCCACGGCCAAGGTGCGGCCCACGCCTCGGTAAGCGGCGCCCGCTTGGGCGCTGGTGGCGGCCAAGCCCACGCCCAAGGCGTCTAGAAAGTGCAAGCGCGCAGCCGCGCTGACCTCGGCCGGCAAGGCTTGCGCGGCGCAAGCGCGCAAGGCTTGCACCAGGTGGCGCAAGCCGCTCACGGGCGTGCGCCTTGGGTGAGGGCCGCCATGGCCTCGCGCCAGCCCATGTTGGAGAGGGCCGGGTCGGCCTCGATCAAGCGCGCCAGCCAAGCCGGTGCGGCGGGCAACACACTGGCGGTGTTTTCGGCCAGCTTGGACAAGAGCGTCGGCTCGTCAAAGGGCTGGTCTGCGCCACCGCGTGGGTTGATCACGGTGGCCGAGAGCTTCTCACCATCGTGAAAGGTCCAGGTGACGCGCGCAGGGCGGTCCAGCGGGGGCGGGCCAGCGCCTTCAAAAGCGGCCAAGGTGACGCGGCGGCGCAAGTCTGCAATGGCCGGCTCTTGCAAGGTGTCATGCAAGAAAGACGCGGCGCCGCCCGTGCCGCGCAAAGCAGTGGCTGCCACGGCATGGGGCATGGAAAATTTGGCAGCCAACACCGTGGCCGGCTCCACCGTGGACAAAGACAGGCCTGCGGGGCCGGCTTCGACACGAATCTCAGCAATGTCTTGGGCCGTGCGGCTGCCCAGTTGCGAGCGCAAACTCAATGAAGCCTCCACCGCGGCATGGGCGTAATTGCAGCAGGCAAATATCTTGTGGTAGCCGTTGCTCACCGACCAGCGCTCGCCCAGCCCGGCAGTGAGTTGCTCGGGCAAGCAGCGGGTGCGAAAGTTGGTGGCAAACACATCGTAGGGCGTGTGAATCCCCCCGGCGATGCCCGCTTGCGCCCAGTCTGCCGCGCGCATGCCTATCCAGGCGCCTGCGGCGGTCCAGCCGTTGCGCACCAGCGAGCCTTCGACGGCCGTGTCAAAAGGGCCCGCAAAAGTCATGGAAGCCGCACCCGTGACACAGTCTTGCAGCATGCGGGCGTCGTGCCCACGGATCAAGGACACGGCCACAGCGGCCCCCAAGGTCGCAAACGCGGCGTGCGGGTGCACAAAAAAACCCCCAAAAGGGTAGGCCAGCGCAAAGCGGGTGGTCACCTCGTAAGCCACGGCCACGGCCCTCAACACCTGTTCCACGTTGGTGTTGCACGCTTCGGCTTCCGCCAACAAAGCCGGCAAGGTGTAGGCGCCGCCATGGCAGGCGGCATTGCGAAAACCCTCGTCGAGTTCGCACCAGGTGATGGACATGCCATTGGCGCTGGCGGCCGTGTAGCGGTCTGCGGTTTGCGCGCCTGGAGCAAATACCGTGGCTTCTTGGAGCGGCGAGCTGCTGTTGACAAAGTCTTGGCGGGCTTGAGCCACTTGAGGCTCCACCGAGCCGGCCACCATGGCGCCAATATCGTCGGCAAGAATGGTGGCAGCGCGCCGGCGAATGACTGGAGGCAGGGGCGAGGCGCAGGCCTGGGCCGCCCATTCAAACAACAATTTGGTATGTTCAGCGGCCGTTTGTCGTTGATTTAACTCAGGATTTTGAGACATCTGCACTCCGTTTTTCCTTATGTTACAGTGAATTTAACAATGAGGAGACAGCCTATGAAGCGGGCTTATGCGACGGTTCCCGAGGGACAAATCCATTACTACAACCATGGACGCGGCCAGCCCCTGTTGATGCTGCATGAAACCCCGCGCTCGGCCTGGAGCTTTGCCCCGCTGATGCACAAAATGGGCACGCGCTTTAATTGTTTTGCGCCAGACACATTGGGTTTTGGCAATTCTGATGCCCCGGCCCCAGGTGCGAGCATGGAGGATTTGGCGCGCAGCATGATTCACCTGCTCGATCAACTCGGTATTGAAAAAGTTCGCGTCTTGGGGTTTCACACGGGCAACAAAATCGCCGCGATCATGGCGGCGGCTTATCCCGAAAGAATTGAAAAAACCGTGCTCATTGGCATGACCCACAGCTTGGTGGTCTCGCGCAAAGAGCGCAACGCAGCCATCATGGAGGTGGTGCGCAAACACATGGGCTCTTACGCTGACAACCCAGACGGCTCGCACCTCTTGCGAAATTGGGCGGCCGATTTCAGCGGTATGTCGCAGGTGTGGTGGAACCCCAGCATCATGACGGCCGCGCGCATCACGCCTGAAGTTTTGCGCGGCCAAGAGGCGCGCATGGTGGAGATGATTCAGTGCCGCAACCATATTGCGCAGGTTTACAAAATGAATTTCGATTTTGATTTTTCGGCCACCTTGCGCCGCATCAAATCACCCACCCTGGTGATTGAATGCAGCGTGCCCCAAGAAGCGCATTTGGGCGCGCAAGGTCCCAAAATGCTGAAACTGCTCAAGAAGGCGGAATTGGTCACGCTGCAAAACGCCGGCTTTGATGCCACCGAGGCATTTGCCGGCGACATCTCTCGCCATGCCAGCCGTTTTTTCACCCAAGCCTGAGGTTTGACCATGCGCATTTGGCACCAAAGTTTCACCGACCTCAGCGTCATGCCCCTGTACCGCAAAACCCTGACCGAGCATGCGGCCAAGGTGATGGGCAGCGAAGCCAGCGTCATGGTGCACGGCCTGCGGCCCGGCACCTATGCGGCTGGCTGCGCCCCCATAGACGCCATCAAACACCGCTATGTGGCCGCCGCCCTGGAAATGCAGGTGTGCGACGCCGCCATGGTGGCCGAGCGCGAAGGTTTTGACGCCGTGGCCATAGGCTGCTTTTTTGACCCGGCCTTGCGCGCTGCGCGCTCGCTGGTCAACATTCCGGTGCTGGGCCTGGGCGAGACCTGCGCGCTGGTGGCTTGCTCCTTGGGCCGCAAATTTGGCTTGGTCACCTTGTGTGCCGACCAGTCGGCCGATTACTCCGACCTGATGCACGCCTACGGCCTGGAGCGGCGCTTTGCAGGTGCGGTGGCCTTAGATCCCGGGATAGACGAGTTTGCCCTGGAGGCCAATGAACATCTGGCCCAGGAGATTGAAGCGCGCTTTGATGCGGCCTGCGCGCAAGTGATTGCGCAGGGCGCAGACATCATCATCCCGGCCGACGGGGTGCTCAACGAGTTCTTGGTGCGCCGTGGTCGCTTGCAGGCGCACGGCCATGTGCCCGTGATGGACAGCCTGGGGGTGTTGTTCCAGCACGCGGCTTTTTTTGCACGCATTGCCCGCACCACCGGTGCAGGGGTCAGCCGCAGCCAAATGTATTTGCAGCCCAGCGCCGCCATGGTGGACCACGTGCGCCAGTTTGCCGGCCAGGG
>CANHKH010000365.1 GCA_947460165.1 Comamonadaceae bacterium | reverse complement strand
GGGTCAAAAGACGGCCGGGCAGGTCCTTGGCGTGGAGACGCGCGCCGAGCTGGTGAGCAAGTCGCGCGAGCTGGCGCAGCGCTTGGGCTTTGCGCGCATGGCATTTTTCAATTTGTCGGTGCAAGAGGCCAACGCCTCCAGTGCCTTGCCCGCTGTGGTGGACATCGTCACCGCCTTGCATGCCTGCGACACCGCCACCGACGATGCCATTGCCTTTGGCCTGGCCCACCACGCCCGCCACATGGTGCTGGTGCCTTGCTGCCAGGCCGAGGTGGCCGGCGTGCTGCGCCAGTCCAAGGCGCTCTCCCTCAAGCGCACGCCCTTGGCTGAGCTGTGGCGCCACCCGCTGCACACCCGCGAATTTGGCAGCCAAATCACCAATGTGCTGCGCTGTCTGCAGCTGCAAGCCCATGGCTATGAGGTGACCGTGACAGAGTTGGTGGGCTGGGAGCACTCCATGAAGAACGAGCTGATTTTGGCCAGCCGGCCCGCTCAGCCCCCCCAAGCGGCCATGCGGGCGGCGGCCCAGCGTTTGCAAGAGCTGCTGGGGCAGATGGGCTTGTCTGCGCTGCAGACGCGTTTTGCGCTGCCCGACACGGGTGTCGGCGATGGCGCACTGAGCTGAGCCGCACCGCCTGAGCTGGCCCAGCCTGGGCCCAGACGGGACCCCGCAGATGCGGTCTTGATCTGCCCGCCCCGGGTGAGCGGTGGCAGTTTGGGTTTTTTCAAGGATTTTCCCTAGGTTTTGACCCGGTGTTCTGCCCGCCCGACGTGGCGGCGGCAATATTCTGAGAAACTTCTACCCCTAATCATTTCTGGATTGTCAGACCCCATGCCCAAAATCCAGGCCTCCTCTGCCCTGTCCCGTTTTCGTGTCCTGGACCTCTCGCGCGTGCGCGCAGGCCCCAATTGCGTGCGCATGCTCACCGACTTTGGCGCCGATGTGGTGCGCATCGAGCCGCCGCCCGGCGTGGACCCCAACGAGGCCATGTTTGCCGCCAACCGCAAAGGCGGAGATTTTCAGAACATCAACCGCAACAAGCGGTCCATGACGCTGAACCTCAAAAAGCCTGGCGCCCACGAGGTCTTGATGCGCTTGGTCAAAGACGCCGACGTGCTGATTGAAAACTGGCGCCCCGATGTCAAGGCCAAGCTGGGCTTGGACTACGAGACGCTGGCCAAAGTCAACCCGCGCCTGGTGCTGGCCAGCATCTCGGGCTTTGGCCAAGACGGGCCTTACGCCAAGCGCCCGGGCTTTGATCAGATCATCCAGGGCATGGGCGGGCTGATGTCGGTGACCGGGCACGAGGGCGGTGGCCCGGTGCGCGCGGGGCTGGCCGTGGCCGACATGAGCGCGGGTCTCTACACCGCCTTGGGCATTTTGACGGCGCTGCTCGAGCGCGAGGTCTCGGGCAAAGGCCAGTGGGTGCACACCTCGCTGCTGCATTCGCAAATCGCGATGATGGACTTTCAGGTGGCCCGCTACCTCAACGACGACGACGTGCCTGTGCAAGTGGGCAACAACCACCCCACCAGCAGCCCCATGGGTTTGTTTGAAGGCAGCGACGGCTGCTTCAACCTGGGCGCCTCGGGCGAAGGCAGCTGGCAGCGCATGTGCGAGTTGCTGGACCGCACCGAGTGGCTGAGCGACCCTGATTACCAAGGCGAGCCCCTGCGGGTGACGAACCGCGCCCGGCTCAATGCCGACCTGCAAGAGATTTTCAAGCACCAGACGGTGGCGCATTGGATTGACGCGCTCAATGACGCAGGCGTGCCGGCCGGCCCGGTCTACACCGTACCGCAAATGATGCACGACCCTCAAGTCCAACACCTCAAGGTCACGGCCCCCATGACCACCAGTTTTGGCAAAGAAATGCTCTACATCACCCAGCCCGTGACGCTGGAGCGCACCCCCGCCCAGGTGGTGGCCCCCGCCCCCAACTGGGGCGAGCACACCGACGAGGTGCTGGCCGAGGCCGGCTACAGCGCCGAGGACATTGAGCGCTTTCACGCGCAAGGGGTGGTTTAAGCCATGGGACAGGTGCTGCACCACATTGAGGGCCATGTGGCCACCGTCATCTTGGAGAACGAAGGCAAGTACAACGCCATGTCGCTGTCCATGTGGCGCGAGCTGGCCGCGCTGGTGGGCCGCTTGCGCGATGACGAGACCGTGCGCGTGCTGCTCTTGCGCGGCCAGGGCGACAAAGCCTTTGTCTCGGGCGCCGACATTTCAGAGTTTGACCAGCAGCGCAGCAGCACCGAAGGCGTGCAGGCGTATGACATCGCCGTGGACCAAGCGCAAAGCGCTTTGGCGGCTTTCCCCCGGCCCACGCTGGCGGCCATCAGCGGCATTTGCTTTGGTGGCGGCCTGGGGCTGGCGCTCAGCTGTGACCTGCGTTACTGCGGCGCGGGCTCACGCTTTCGCATGCCCGCCGCCCGTTTGGGTCTGGGTTATGCCTGGAAAGGCATGAAGTCCTTGGTGGCCGCGCTCGGCCCCATGAACGCGGCCGAGGCTTTTTACACCGCACGCATTTACGACGCTGCGCAAGCGCGCGAGCTGGGCATTGTGCAGTCGGTGCACGAGCAGGTGTTTGCACACGCCGCAGAGACGGCGCAGCTGATCGCGGGCAACGCCCCGCTGACCTTGCGGGCGGCCAAGCTGGCCATGCAGGGCCTGCGCGACGAGGCCCAGGCCGACCGCGCTGCCGTGGATGCGGCGGTCAAAGCCTGCTTTGCCAGCCAAGACTATGCCGAAGGCCGCCTGGCCTTTGCCGAAAAACGTGCGCCCCAGTTTCGGGGTCAATAAAAAGAAGACCGCTTTCATGAGTGTGCAAGGCAAAACCATTTTGATCACAGGTGCCTCCGCAGGCATTGGACTGGCCACTGCCGTGCAGTTGGCCCAGCAAGGCGCGAAAATCATTGCGCTGGGCCGTCGGCAAGACGCGCTTGATGCCCTGGCCGCTCAATTCCCAGCGGGCCAGGTGCGCACCCTGGCGGGCGACCTCAACGACGAGGCCTTTGTGCAGCGCATAGACGCGCTGGCCCCCGAGCTCGACGTGTTTGTGAACAACGCCGGCGTGCTGCGCTACGCGCCCATTTTGGAGCTGACGCCCGAGGACTGCCAGTGGATGTTCCAAACCAATGTGCTGGCTTCTTTGCGCGTGACGCAAGGCATTGCCCGCGCCATGGTGGGCAACAAGCGTGGCCACATTGTCTTCATGTCCTCCATCGCGGCCCGCGAGGTCTACCGCCTGGCCTCGGTCTACTGCGCCACCAAGCATGCTTTGTCAGCACTGGCCCGTTCCTTGCGTCTGGAACTTCAGTCCCATGGCATCAAGGTCACCGAAGTGGCCCCTGGCATGGTGGACACCGACATTCGCACCGGCAGCGACCACCCTGACGTGATCGCCTCGGTGGGCACGCGCAAGTTCAAGGCGCTCACGGCCGACGAGGTGGCCCAGGCCGTGGTGTATGCCTTGAGCGCCGCGCCCAACTGCTGCCCCGACCTCATTGAGCTGCGCCCCCAAGGCGCGGCCTGATTTTTCATTGACCACCTGAGACACACCATGGCCACTGCTGCAAAAAAACCTGCCAAAACTGCTGCTTCAAAAGCACCTGTTCCAGACAAGCCTGCGGCTAAAAAGTCTGTGAAGCCAGCGGCCAGCCCTGCCAAAGCGGCGGCCAAAAAACCGCCTGTCAAGCCCGTGACCCACAAAGCGGCAGCCGCTAAGAAGGCGCCTGCGGCCAAAAAGACCCCCGCAGCCAAGACCATCAAGCCCCCCAAGCCCCCCAAGCCGCCCAAGGTGAACTGGAAGCCGCAAAGCTTTGTGGCCACCCACCGCAAAGACGCGGAGTTCAAGACCGGGCTGCGCGCTTACGCCGCCTACCGCGACCTGCTCACCGACAAGGCCACGGGCGGCGCGGTGCAGTCCCATGTGATACGCCTCGTCGGCAAGTGCGACCCCAAGGTGGTGAGCATCCCGCACTACCACGGCGTGCAGTTCCAAATGCTCTACATGCTCAAGGGCTGGATGATTGGCGAGTATGAAGGTCAGGGCCGCGTCAAGATGACCGCGGGCTCGTGCTGGATACAGCCCCCCGGCATTCGCCACCAAGTGATTGATTACTCCGACGGTTGCGAAATGATTGAGATCATCTTGCCCGCCGACTTTGACACCGTAGAACTGTGACCGGCCCCTGGC
>CANHKH010000364.1 GCA_947460165.1 Comamonadaceae bacterium | reverse complement strand
GAACGCCGGGGCATGGCCTCGTCCTTGCAGTCTTGCATAGGCGCGGTGGCCAACGGCCTGGTGGCCGGCGTGCTGGCCCCCTTTGTGATGCACTCCACCGTGGGCCTGGCCGTGGCTTCTTTGGGCTTGTTGGGGGTGGGCCTGGTGGCCTGGCTGTATGTGCACTGGCGCTGGCCGCAGCTGGGGCGGAACGCCCACCATCAGGACTGAGGGTTGGCTGGCATCCAGGCCCTCACGGGACAGATGCTGGACCTTGACATGCACCGTGGACTTTTTATACTCCAATACCCGCACAGTAATACTGCATATTGCACAGGAGTTCTCCACATGACGGCCACCACGCTTCGTGCGTCCTACACCATTGCAGCGCCCATCTTGCAGCGTTTCAATGCCGTGGTGCCCCACGGTGAACGCAGCCGTGTGATGGAAGCGCTCATGACACAAGCCCTGGTCGCACGCGAGGCAGATTTGCAAAATCTGGCCGAAGTGTTCATGACCGACCCCGCATTCGCACAGTGCCGCGAGGATGAAATCCGCTGGAATGCCACCGTGAACGACGGGCTTGAAAGCCTCTGACCCTGGCGCTACATGAGCTTCAAGCGCGGACTCATTGTTCGGGTCAATCTAGAGCCCACGCTGGGCAGCGAACAGCAGGGCACGGCCAGGCCCTGCGTCATTGTCTCCATCACGCCACTCAACGACAAATTGCGCCAAGTGGGCGTCGTTCCTTTGTCTACATCTGCGAAAGCACTGCCGCCCGTGGTGGTTTCTGTGCCTTCAGCGGGCACCTCATCGGTGGCACTTTGTCATCAGATTCGCACCATCGACAAAACGCGCATAGGCAAGCACGCAGGTGAGCTGTCTTCGGCAGACATGTTGGCCGTCGAGCAAGCGCTTCGACAGGTCTACGGGCTCTAGCGTCCTGCACAAGCGAGCCGCCTCTGCTCCACAAAATGGAGCATGGCTGCGGCCATCAGCCCTCCTGCCAACCGAGCAAAACCACACTGAGCCCTTGGTGCGCAAGCCCCCTCACAGCGGCCTGAAATGCAAGCGGCCAGGCCGGCCCGAGTAGCGCTGGCGGGCGCCCAGCTGCTCGACTTGCACGCGCGCAGGCCGGCCCTCGTAGACCTGGGCCTTGAGCCATTGCGTCTCGGCCAGCAGGGCGGGCTCGTCTTTGAGCTGGGTGAACCACACGCGCAGGTTGCCGTCCCAGCGGTAGTTGCGCGCTTTGAGCAAGTCTTTGGCCTCAAAGGGCGCGCCCGTGGCCTGCAGGCGGTAAGACGGGCGCTTGGCAGCTTCCACCAAATGCATGAGGCCATTGCGCTCGTCCAGCGGCAGCGGGGGGCGCAGCACCGCCAGCAGGGCGTGGCAGTCCATCTCGGCGCGGTGCGCGTCGTAAAACCAGCCCAAGGCCATGGCCAGGGCGCTGAGCTTGGCCGAGTCGCGGCCTTGGCGCTTCCAGTCGATGTCGGCAAAGGAGCAGGCCCAGTTCAGCTCGGCAAAGGCCGGCAGGCGAGCCTCGACAAAGGGGCGGTCAAAGGCGGCGTTGTGGGCAATCACCAGCTGCGCGCCGGCCAGCAGTTCGTCAATGCGCGCCTGGTCCAAACGCTGGCCGCGCAGCATGTCGTCGCTGATGCCGGTGAGCTGCTGCACCTCAAGAGACAGGGGCGCGCCCGGGTCTTCCAGTCCGTCGTAGACCTGCAGCAGGCCGGCGGGCTCTCCGGTGGCCAGGTCCAAGTCAAAAGCGAGCAGGGCCAGCTCAATGACTTTGTCGCGGCTGGCATTCAAACCTGTGGTTTCGGTGTCCAGCACCAGCACGCGCAGGCTTGGGCCGCTGGCGGGCGGAAACAGCAGCTGGGGCGCCAAGCGGCGCAGCACGCGGTAATCGGGGTGGCTGGCCAGCGTGCTGGCCAGCTGCGCCCAGTCGGGCGCGGCCAAATCAGGTTCAGGCACGGGCAACACAGCGGAGGGCAAAGGCGCTGTCGCCAACACGGGTGGGGAGGTCGGTGCCTGGGCCTGCGCCGCAGGCGCTTGTTTGGCTGCGCTGGCTTTGCGCGCTTTGGTGACTGTCGGCCGGTGGCTGTGCGGCAGCGCGTCAAAGTCATCGCCAAAGCCAAGTTGTGTGCTGCCAGGAGGGGTGGTTTTCATGAACAAACAAAAAACAAGCGGGGCCAGGAAGGACGCCTTCCCACCAGGAGCGAGGCCTCGGGTTCGGGCGCCACTCTAACACCGCAGCAGGGCCACACAAGGGACCTGGGCGCCAGGCTGGGCCAGCGCGTGAGGGCGCAATGGGCCCAGGCCGTCCTAGAAATCCGCTACGCTTGAGCCATTGCAGACACAGAGTCGGTTGACCGGCCCCCCTGAAAGACGCCCATGGACAAGGCGAGCGCCACCTCACCGATGTACCTGTTCGAGAAATTCGAAGCAGGCATCATCGAACTGAACGCACATCGCGAGGTGGTGGGCATGAACGACTACGCCCGCCGGGTCTTACCGGTCGAGAAAATGCGGCCATTCCAGCGCTTTGTGCTGGACTTTCACCCCGAACGCTCGCGCCCCAAAGTTCAGTTTTTGCTGGACCAAGCCAGCGCCTGCCCAGTGGCGGGCGATGTGCCCATGACCATGATCATCAACATCCCGGAACAGGTGTTGCTCATCAAGGTCAGCCGCATGACCAACCACGCCGGCGCACCCACGGGTTTTGTGCTGGTGTTTTATGACGTCACGCAGGTGGTCAGCCACGAGGCCATGCCCGCCAGCCATGCCAGGCGCCTGAGTCGGGTGCCCACCACCCACCAACAGCAAGTGGTGTTTGTCGACACCGCAGACGTGCGTTGCATAGAGTCACAGGGCCACTCCACCCGCGTGCGCACCGCCCAGGGTTGGCATTTTTGCAACTTGAGCATCAGCGACCTGCAAGCGCGGCTGGACCCGGCCCAGTTCCACCGGGTGCACCGCTGCTTCATGGTCAATTTGGCGGCGGTGGAGACCGTAGAGCGCGAGGGCAGCCGCACCCAGTTGCTGCTGCGCGGCGAGTCCAGGCTGACCATCCCGGTCTCGCGCACCGAGGTGTCGGGCTTGCGCTTGGCATTGGGCCTGGGCCTGAAAACCTGAGCCCGTGAGGTCCTGAAATCCGGGCGACCCCCTCCCCCGGACTTTCCCTGATTGCTCTTTTGGATAAATCCAAAAACTGCAGTTGGTGCTCAAAAAAACACGTTTCGTGCGCCAAATGGATGTTTTTAGCGCATTTCGCGTAAAAACCCCTTATTTTGCTCAGAACTTGTTGGTTCATAAACTGACAGGACGGTTTTTAACTCCTGGAGACACGCATGATTCCACCGCGCTTCGAGTACCACGCCCCCCGCTCCATTGGCGAGGCCATCGCTCTTTTGGGGCAGCTGGGGTCAGACGCCAAGCTGCTGGCCGGCGGCCACAGCCTGCTGCCCATGATGAAGCTGCGCTTTGCCGAGCCCGCGCATTTGATTGACATCAACCGCATCCCCGAGCTGCGCGGCATTCGCCAAGAGGGTCAGACTTTGGTGATTGGCGCCATGACCACTGAAAACGAGCTCATCAATTCGGCCCTGCTGCAAGCCCATGCACCGCTGCTGCCCGAGGCGGCCAAATTGATTGCAGACCCCCAGGTGCGCAACCGCGGCACGATTGGCGGCGACATTGCCCACGGCGACCCCGGCAACGACCACCCCGCGCTGTCCATTGCCCTGAACGCGTCTTTTGTGCTCGAAGGCCCCAAAGGCAGGCGAGAGGTGGCCGCCGACGACTTTTTCCTGGGCACCTACATGACGCTGCTGGAAGAAAACGAGGTGCTGTGCGAAATTCGCGTGCCCGCCTTTGCCGCAGGCACGGGCAGCGCCTACGAAAAGCTCAAGCGCAAAACCGGCGACTGGGCCACTGCGGGCTGCGCGGTGGTCATGCGAAAGCAAGGCGGCGTGGTCTCTGAGGTGCGCATTGCACTGACCAACGTGGCGCCCACCGCGCTGCGCGCCCAAGCCGCCGAGCAGGCCATTGTGGGCAAAGAGCTCAGCGTGGCGAATTTGCAGGCCGCCGCCGACGCAGCCACGGCCATTTGCGACCCGGCCGAAGACCTGCGCGGCGACATTGAATACAAAACCGCCATGGCCGGCCAAATGGTCAAGCGCGCCCTGGTCAAGGCCTTTGGCCGCTGCGCATAAACACTTTTCAGGACACCCAACAT
>CANHKH010000363.1 GCA_947460165.1 Comamonadaceae bacterium | reverse complement strand
GCTGCCGCCCGATGCGGCAGAGACCACGGCCGAGGCGGCGTTGGCCAGGGCTTGCAGCTTGGCCACGGTGTCCACGTCGGCGCTGGTGAGCCCGTCTATCAAGTTGCCCAGCAATGCGCTGGTGGCGCTGGCCACATTGCCGTTCAGGCCGGTCACGCCCAAGGCGGTCCATTGGGCGGCGGTGGGCGCGGTGCTGGCATTGCCAGCCACACCATCGGCGGCTGCAAGCACAGCGTTGTAGGCTTCGACCAGGGCTTGCAGTTGCGCGGCTGTGCCTGTGGCGTTGGCGGGCAGGCTGGCCAGCGCGCTGTTGATGGCATCCAGGTTGGCATCGGTGACGCCCGCAACGCCTGCGGTGGCGTAGTCGGCGCGGGTCGGCGCGGCGGTGTTGCCCTCGTAGGCACTGAGTGCGGCCAAGGCTTGTCCGGCCGCCGCTACTTTGGCTTGGCCGGCCAAGGCTTGGATTTTTGTGACGCTGTCCACGCCTGTGCCGTCGTCTGCGGTGGCGGCCAGTGCGGTTTGCAGCGCAGGCAGGTCGTCATCCGTCACGCCGGTGATACCCAGGATTTGGAGCTGCTCCAGTGTGAGGCTGGCGCCAGATGCGGCGGCCACCACGGCCGCGGCCGCATCGGCCAGGGCTTGCAGCTCAGCCACGCTGCCCACGTCAGCGCTGGCCAGACCATCGATCAACTGGCTCAACAAGGCGGCCGTGGCGCCAGTGGTGCTGCCGCTCAGGCCGGTCAGACCCAAGGCGGTGAACTGTGCTGCAGTGAGCGCCGGGCTGTTGTTGCCAGGCGCGTCATCGGCTGCGGCCAGCACGGCGCTGTAGGCGTCGACCACGCTTTGCACTTGCGCGGCGGTGGTGGTGGCGCTGGCGGGCAAGGCGGCCAGGGCGCTGTTGATGGCCTTCAAATTGGCGTTGCTCACGCTGGTGATGCCTGCGGTGGCGTAGTCGGCGCTGGTGGGCGCAGCGCCTATGCCCTCGTAGGCGGAGAGTTTGCTCAAGGCTTGGGCGGTGGCCAATGCGGCTTGTGCCTGGGTGACCAGGGCCTGAATCTCTGCCAAGCTGTCCACGCCTGTGCCGTCGTCGGCGGTGGCGGCCAGTGCGGCTTGCACCGCAGCGAGGTTGTCGGCGGTGACGCCACTGATGCGCAGGGCTTGCAGCTGCGCCAGCGTGACGCTGCCGCCCGATGCGGCGGCCACCATGGCGGCTGCGGCGTTGGCCAAGGTTTGGAGTTCGCCCACGCTGTCTACGTCAGCGCTGGTGAGCCCGTCGATCAAGTTGCCCAGCAAGGCGGCCGTGGCGTTGGCGGTGCTTCCCGTCAAGCCGGTCAGGCCCAAGGCGGTGAATTGCGCGGCGGTGAGTGCTGTGCTGGTGTTGCCCGCGACCCCATCGGCTGCGGCCAACACGGCGCTGTAGGCGTCGACCACGCTTTGCACTTGCGCGGCGGTGCCGGTGGCGCTGGCGGGCAAGGCGGCCAGGGCGCTGTTGATGGCGCTGAGCTTGGTGCTGCTCACACCTGTGATACCCGCTGTGGTGTAGTCGGTCAGCGTGGGCGCGGCGTTGGTGCCGTCGTAAGCGCCCAGTTTGCTCAAGGCTTGGGCGGTGGCGAACGCGGCTTGCGCCTGAGTGACCAGGGCCTGGATGTCTGCCAAGCTGTCCACGCCTGTTCCGTCATCGGCGGTGGCGGCCAGCGCGGCTTGCACCGCAGCGAGGTTGTCGGCGGTGACGCCACTGATGCGCAGGGCTTGCAGCTGCGCCAGCGTGACGGTGCCGCCCGATGCGGCGGCCACCATGGCGGCTGCAGCGTTGGCCAGGGCTTGCAGCTTGTCCACGCTGTCCACGTCAGCGCTGGTGAGCCCGTCGATCAAGTTGCCCAGCAAGGCGGCCGTGGCGCTGGCGGTGCTTCCCGTCAAGCCAGTCAAGCCCAAGTCGGTGAATTGCGCGGCGTTAAGTGCTGTGCTGGTGTTGCCCGCGACCCCATCGGCTGCGACCAGCACAGCGCTGTAGGCGCTGACCACGGATTGAAGGTCGCTGGCTTGGCTGATGGCGCTGGCGGGCAAGGCGGCCAGGGCGCTGTTGATGGCGTTCAGGTTGGAGCTGTTGACGCCGACAATGCCTGCAGCAGCGTAGTCGGCGCTGCTGGGCGCAGGGCTGCTGCCGTCATGCGCGCCTATCAAGGCCAAGGCTGCGCTGGCGTCCACCAAGGCCTGCAATTTGGCCAAGGTGTCTAGCTCGCTGCCGTCATCGGCCGTGGCGGCCAAGGCGAGTTGGACAATTTCAAAATTGTCCTGCGTCACGCCAACGATGCCCAAGGCATCGAAATCAACCACAGACAAGCCGCCGCCTGAGCGAGCGGCTGCCAACACCGCCGAATAGGCGTTCACCAAGGTTTGCAACTCAAGGGTGGAATCGGTGCTGATGGAATTCAATTCGGCCAGCGCATGGCCTATGGCTTGCACGTTGGCGGGGGTCACGCCCGTCACACCCGCCGTTGTGTAATTGGCAATGGTGGGCTGCTCGCCCGTCCCGTCGTAGTTGCTGAGCTCGTAAACCATGGCCTCCCGGGCCGAGAGCGCGCCCTTGAGCAATCCCATCACCTCGGTGTCCAGGGGACTGGACATGGCCACTTGCGCCGCACCTTCGACCAGCAAATCGACGGCGCGTGCCGACAGACCGCTGCCTGCCAAGTCGCTGACCAGCCTGTCCAAAATAGCGTCTGTAGTGATGTTGTTGTTGACTTCTGCGCCAGAGACTGCGGCCAGCATGCGGCCATAGTCGTTGACCGCTGGATTGGCTTGGCCCTTCACATCAATCACCGCCACAGGCGCGCTGCCCAGCACCAGGTCTTGCGTCAGACCCATGGCCTTGGCCACTTGCTGGTTGGATTGCACGATCTCGGTCGGGCTGACGCTGGCAAAGCTGGTGCTCGAACTGCCGGCGTCCCCCCCGGGCAAGCCCAATTTGCGAACGGCCATCTCGGTCAGCACGTTGACGCTGACGCTGTAGGTGCCGGCAGCAGAGATGACAGTGATCGCACGCAAGTCGGTGTTGAGGTCTTTGGGGGCGCCAGTGGCTTCGTCGACATAGTCGTCGCTGGCGTTCTCGTCGCTCACCTTGATCAACACCGGGCCCATGTACCCATTGCCCACGTTGAGCGTGAAGGTGCCATCGGCGTTCACAGCGCCCGTGGCCAGCACCGCCCCGTCGGCCTTGTAGGCCACGGCCTTTAAACCGTTGCCTGCAATGACCGGGCCGGCAACTATGCTGCCGTGGATGATGGTGGGCACAGGCGCGGCTTGACCGCCGGCTTGAGCCAGCACGGCTGCGCCCAGCAGGCCGGCCAAGCCCAGTTGCACAGGGCTCAAGAAGGCAGCTTCAGCCCCCGGGGGAAGGTAGGTGATCCATCCGCCTTGCTGTGACGCACCGCTGAGCGCCGCGGTGGCGCCTGGGGTCAAGGTGGCCAGCGCCGAGGCCTCGCCAAAGGCATACACCAATTGCCCACCCGCGGCCCAACTTGCGCCCACCGGGCTGTCGCCGGTGATGACGTAACCACCGCTAGCGCCTGTGCCCTTTGCACCGGGCATGTCCACGGCGCATTGCTCGGCTTTGCAGGCTTCGTAGAAATTGACCAGCGCCACTTGCGTCCCGTCGGCGTAGCTGAGCAGCAGGTCTTTGCCTTGTTGGCTGGCGACCACGTCCTGGGCAGCTAGTGCCTCGCCGTCTTTGGCTGGAGCTGCTGCCCCCTCTTTGACGACGCGATAGCGTTGGCCTGCTTTGGCGGTGACATGGGTTTTTTGACCCGGCGCTAAAACCACGCTGTTGGTGCCGGTGATGTTGAGAATAAGTCCGGCTTTGTCTGCGGCTGTTGCCATGGTGCGTTCCGATGCGGGTGAGACTGAAACTTGTGGTGAGCCTTGCGTTGGCATGGGGTGGTGCGCGCCAAGCCAGGGTTTGCCGACCGTGCCAAGCAAACCATTTACACCAGTTGAATTTCGGATTTATTACTTTTGAAAATAAAGAAAACTTTGATTTGTAAAAAAAGTGTAAGAGTGTTAAGTTCTTGATAAAGTGCAAATCCGGAAGAAATAAACTGCCGTTTTGGCAGTTCATCTGAGCAGCTTGGCTGTTTGGCCAGAACATGGCGCGGTGCGGGTCGCGCTGGCCAGCAAGCCCTTAGACACACACCAGGACACCATGAAAGACTTGGACCTCACCACCTTGCGCT
>CANHKH010000362.1 GCA_947460165.1 Comamonadaceae bacterium | reverse complement strand
CCATGACCTGGACCCCCCTCATCCACACCGAACGCGCAGGCGTGACCGAGTGCGTGCACTTTGGCGCCATCGCCGTTGCCGACACCCAGGGCCGTGTGCTGGCCAGCGCCGGGAACGCGCAGTGGCTCACCTTCACGCGCTCGACGCTCAAGCCTTTTCAGGCCCTGCCTTTCTTGCAAGGCGGCGGGGCCGAGCACTTTGGGCTGGATGACGCGCAGCTGGCGCTGCTGTGCGCCAGCCACAACGGCGAGGCCGTGCATGTGCGGCAGGTGGAGCGGCTGCTGGCGGCGGCGGGGCAGACTTACCAGCGCTTGCAATGCGGCTGCCATGTGCCCTACTTCAAAGAGCTGGGCGTGGCCGGGCCAGACGGTCCGTACGACGAGCGCCACCACAACTGCAGCGGCAAGCATGCGGGGTTTTTGGCCTGCTGCGTGCAGCACGGCTGGCCGCTGGAGACTTACCTGGCGCCGGCGCACCCGCTGCAGCAGGCCATACGGCGCGATGTGGCGCAGGCTTTGGGGGTGGCGACGGACGATTTGGTGATGGGCATCGACGGCTGCAGCGCGCCCAATTACGCCGTGCCGCTGGCTAAGCTGGCGCAGGGCTTTGCGCGGCTGGCCTCGGGCGGGATGGACGCTCAGTTTGGCGCCAGCTTTGACAAGCTCTCACGCGCCATGCGGGCGCACCCCGAGTTGGGCTCGGGCACGGGGCGCAATGACGCGGCCTTTATGCGCGCGGGCCGGGGCGACTGGGTGTGCAAGGTGGGCGCTGATGGGGTACAGGCCATTGGCAGCCAAAGCCGGGGGCAGGCGCTGGCCATCAAGGTGGCGGATGGAGCCAAGCCGGCGCTGTTTGCCGCCAGCGTGGAGGCGCTGGACCAACTGGGCTGGCTGGACGAGGCGCAGCGCGAAGAACTCGCGCCTTGGAGGGCGGCTGACATTTTCAGCGTCAAGGGCGTGCAGGTGGGGGCCAGGCGGGCGGTGTTCAGGCTGCAGCGGGGCTGAGACACGCTGACTTGCACGAATCGCCGGCAGGCCGGCTACAGGGAGCTGTTGCATGTCTTTGCAACGCCGCCGGGCCGCTAGAAGGCGGGTCGAGAAACTTCAGGCCACACGGGCGAGCGGCAAGGGGCTGCCTGCTGCGCCTGCGGCGGTGGCCGCCTGCACTTCACCGCAGAGCTGGCCGCCTTCTTCAATGACCAAGCTGCCGTAGCGCACCGTGCCGGTGACGCGGCCGGTGGCGTGGATCACCAGCTTGTGGCGCACGGTGAGCTTGCCCTCAAAGCTGCCCCGAATATCGGCCATGTCGATCTCGGCCTCGCCTTTGAAGGTGCCGATCTCGGCAATCTCGATGACGCGCGATTTCATGGTGGCTTCGACCGAGCCCTCGACCAGCAGGGTGTCGCAGTCGGTGATCTCCAGGCCCTTGAGCTTGATGTGGGGGCCGACGATCAGGCGGGCGGCGCTTTCAGGGCCGGCGGCGCTGGCTGGCGCTTGGCTGCTCGATTGCAGGGCCACCGGCACGGCAGGACCGGCAGAGGGGCCGGTGCTCAGGCCTGTGGCAGCTGTGGTGTGGCTTGGGCGTATGCCGGTGGCGTCGGATTCTCGCCGACCAAAAAAGGGCTGGGCCATGGGGTTCCTTGCTAAGTAAACCGCATGCTAGGGGCTTTACCCATTGGAAAGCTGGCACAAGCTGCAACAGGCGTAAGCGGCTGCAAGACGGGTTCGCACGGCGCGGTCGGTCAAAGCGCATTGCCTGTGTAGGCGCGGGCTGTGTGCACAGCAGCCGGACCGCGCTGCGGCCTGGTGAAATGCGCTGGCGCCACCGCGCTGGCGCAGTCCAAGACCAAGACCAAATCACCCCCAAAACGGCCCATGCCCAGTGCTGCGACCACGGCCTGCTCTTGCGGCCCTGAGGCCATGCGCAAAAAACACATGACCCGCCTGGCTTGGCCTAGGTCGGCGCGCACCAGCTCAAGGCGGCGCACCTGGCCGTAAGGTGACAACAAGTCCAAGAGGCGGCCCCGCAGGCTGAAGTCATCCAGGCCGGCCAAGTCGCTTTGAAGGTCTGTGATCAATGAACGAATGTCATGCATGGCAGCCCCAAAAAATGGACAGATGAAATCTAGCAACAGACTTTCGACGGGAGAAACAAGGCCCATAAGAGTGAATAATCGTCACTTTAGAACCCTTGCCCCTACCGGGTCGCGGGCCAGCGCCACCCCGGCGTGTAGGACATCACTTGGCGGCCGGCTTGGCCTGAGCGCGTGGCTTGCTGTCAGTGCAAGGCGCGCGCCTGCAATGCCTGCTTGGTCAGGACCTAAGCTGGCCAGACCATGGCACTCGCACAGCTCAGCGCCTGCGCGAGCCCTGCTTGTGCGCCTTTATTCACCTCCTATTCAGACATGCCTTTTTTGCCCTCTGTGACAGACGCATCCACGCGCACCGAAGACGCGGCAGACCGCGCCAGCAGCCATGGCGTTTGGCTGGCATTGCTGGAGCAGGCGGGTCAGGCGGCCTGCTGGCGATGGCAACCCGGGGCCGGCATGCAGGCCACACCCGCACTGGCCAGTTTGCTGCAGTGGCCGCAGGCCAGCCAAACGCCTTGGCGCGAGCCGGTGGACTTGCTGGCACCGCCCGCGCGCGAGGCGGTCAGCACCGCTTTGCAAGCCTTGCAGCCGGGCCAGTTCAGCGAGCTTGAAACCACGGCGCTGACGGCCTCGGGCCAGCCCCTGGACGTGCGGCTGTTGATGCGCTGCAGCGCTTGGCACGGCGGCCGCCTGATTCATGGCGTGATGCAGAACCTCAGCGCTGAAAAAACGCTGCAACGCGAGTCGCAGCGCGTGTCGGTGCAACTGAGCACCACGCTGGCCAGCATGACCGAGGCCTTTGCCACGCTGGACCGGGAGGGGCGCTTTACCTACGTGAACACCGAAACCTGCAGCATGCTCGAGCGCAGCAGCGCGCAGCTGCTGGGCAGGCGGCTGTGGCGCGAGCTTGACGACCCAGGCAGCGGCCGGTTGCGGCGCGAGGTGCTGCAGGCCATGGCGCGTGGGCAGGGCACGGAGTTCGAGGTGTTTTGCCTGCCGCAGCGCAAGTGGCTGGAGCTGCGCCTGTACCCCTTTGCCGACGGATTGGCGGTGTACTTTCATGACGTGAGCGAGCGCCGCCGCGTGCAAGAAGAGCTGCTGCTGCTCAAGACCAGCATTTCGCGGCTCAATGACGTGGTGGTGATCGCCCAGACCACCCAAGCCCAAGGGCCGTGCATGGTGTTTGCCAACGACGCCTTCACCCGCCTGACCGGCTACTCGCTGGCCGAGGTGCTGGGCCGCAACCCGCGCATGCTCGAAGGCCCGCAGACCCAGACGGCTGAGTTAGAGCGCATTCGCCAAGCGCTGGGGCGCTGGGAGCCGGTGCGCGGTGAGCTCATGGTCCACAAAAAAAACGGCGAGATGTTCTGGATGGAGCTGGAGGTGGTGCCGGTGGACGAGTCGCCGCCCGGCGTCAAGCACTGGGTGGCGGTGGGCCGCGACATCACAGCGCGCAAAGCCCAAGACGAGGCCATTGAGCACCTGGCCTTTTATGACACCCTCACCCAGTTGCCCAACCGCCGCCTGCTGATGGAGCGGCTGCAGCAAGCGCTGGCCGCGCCCGGCGTGCACCCGCGCCACGGCGCGCTGATGTTCATTGACCTGGACCACTTCAAGGTGCTCAACGACACGCTGGGCCATGCGCGCGGCGACATGCTGCTCCAGCAGGTCGCCCTGCGCCTGAACAGCTGCGTGCGGCGCCACGACACAGTGGCCCGCTTGGGTGGCGACGAATTTGTGGTGATGCTGCAAGAGCTGGGCGAACATGCGCACGAGGCGGCGGACACCACGCGGCTGGTGGGCGACAAAATTTTGGCCGCCCTGAGCGCGCCCTACGACCTGGCCGGCCACCAGTACCACGGCACCTGCAGCGTGGGCATCACGCCTTTTCACAACAACGGCGACACCATAGGCGAGCTGCTCAAGCAGGCCGACCTGGCCATGTACCAGGCCAAGGCTGCGGGGCGCAACAGCCTGTGTTTTTTCGACCCGGCCATGCAGGCCGCGGCCACCGCCCATGCGGCCCTGACCACCGAGCTCAGGCAAGCCCTGCACGACCAGCACTTTGTGCTGCACTACCAACCGCAGGTGGGACGCCATGGCCGCATGGTGGGGGTAGAGGCCTTGGTGCGCTGGCAGCGCGGGGCGGTCTT
>CANHKH010000361.1 GCA_947460165.1 Comamonadaceae bacterium | reverse complement strand
TTGGCAATGTCGCCGTGCTCACGGATGCCGCCGTCGGCAATGATGGGCTTGGTCGCCACGCGGGCGCACCACTTGAGCGCCGACAGTTGCCAGCCGCCGGTGCCAAACCCCGTTTTGAGCTTGGTGATGCAGACCTTGCCCGGGCCTATGCCCACTTTGGTGGCGTCGGCACCCCAGTTTTCCAGGTCAATCACGGCCTCGGGCGTGGCCACGTTGCCTGCAATCACAAAGGCGCCCGGCAGTTTTTGCTTCAAGCAGGCAATCATGTCGCGCACGCTGTCGGCATGGCCGTGGGCAATGTCTATGGTGATGTACTCCGGGCACAGGCCCAGCGCCACCATGCGGTCGACAGTGTCGTAGTCGGCTTTTTTCACGCCCAGCGAAATAGAGGCAAAGCTGCCCCTGGCCTGCATGCGCTGCACAAAAGCCAGGTTGTCAAAGTCAAACCGGTGCATGACGTAAAAGTAGCCGTGGTCGGCCAGCCAGTCGCAAATGGACTCGTCCACCACGGTCTTCATGTTGGCTGGCACCACCGGCAGGCGAAAGCGGCGCGCGCCCAGTTCCACGCTGGTGTCGCACTCCGAGCGGCTGTCCACGCGGCATTTGCGCGGCAGCAGCAAGACATTGTCGTAATCAAAAATTTCCATGTTCCAAGCTCCAAAAATACTGTGTGACACAGGGGGCGCTTGGGACTGCTCCGGCTTGAGTGCGCGTCGGCGCAAACACACCGGGCACAAAAAAACCGGGCGCAATTGCTTGGGCCCGGTGATTGATTTTAAGCCTGCTTTGGCAGCTCTTGCGCCAGCGCTTCATCTGGCCCCACATATAGCTGGCATATTGAACGGGCCATAAGCTGCCCGGGCTGTGCAAGCGCTTTGCCCGGCCTAGCCCGCCGGGCAATGCGTTTGCGCCAGCGCCAGCAGGCGGGACTGGCCATCTTGCACCCAGGCCAGCACGCGCAAGCGCTCGGGCTGCGCGCCTGGGGGCAGCAAAAAAGCCCGCGTCTCGCTCAGCCCCTGCACCCGCCCGCCTTGGCTTGCGGGGCGCATCTCAAGGGCGGCGCGCACCAGCTGCCGGGGCACGAGCGAGCCCTCCGTGCCTGCAGGCAGTTGCTCCACCAGCAGCATCCAGGCCGTGTAAGGCCTTTGGGAGGGCGGGCGGTAGCTCAGCGTGGCGCCCAAGTAGCCGTTGACAGGCGCGCCTTGCACCACACGCAAGGCGTGCTTGGCGTGGCGCCGGCTCAGGTGCGTGGCTTTTTGCCCAGCGGCGCTGAGCACCAGGCCCAGGGCCTGCCAGCGATCTGCCGCCTCGCTCAGCGCCACGGCAGAAAGCGGGGCTTCATCGCCCTTGGCCGATGGAGTCACCCAGTCGAGTACCACCGCGCTTGGCGGCTGGGGGGCCTCGGCCGCCGTCCAGCAGGCGCTGCAATCGGCGTCCATGAAGCGCTCCCACAGCGCAGTGGGGGCGCGCTGGCCGTCGTTGCTGCAGACCAGGCCCTGGGCCCAGGCTGCGTGTGCACCCATGGCCCACAGCAGAGTCAGGCCCAGCCGGGCGGGCAGGCCCCAGCGCCTGCGCCACAGGCGTGTCTCAAAGGGCAGGGGGCAAGATGCAGGCATGTGGGGCTTTCTACAATGGGCCCATGACCTCTGCTGCCGTCTCGGACTCTCCACTTTTTGAACATCTTAATTCCGAGCAACTGCAGGCTGTGACCTTGCCCGCCACGCATGCGCTCATCTTGGCGGGGGCTGGCTCAGGCAAAACGCGGGTGCTCACCACCCGCATTGCCTGGCTGTTGCAGACCGGCCAGGTCTCGCCCGGCGGCGTGTTGGCCGTGACCTTCACCAACAAGGCGGCCAAGGAAATGCTCTCGCGTTTGTCCAGCATGCTGCCAATCAATGCACGCGGCATGTGGATAGGCACTTTTCACGGCCTGTGCAACCGTTTTTTGCGCGCGCATTACCAGCTGGCCCAGCTGCCGCAAAGCTTTCAAATCCTGGACACGCAAGACACCTTGTCGGCCGTCAAGCGCCTGTGCAAGCAGTTCAATGTGGACGACGAGCGTTTTCCGCCCAAAGAGTTGATGTGGTTTTTTGCCTCCTGTAAAGAAGACGGCTTGCGCGCCAAAGACGTGCCCACCCGCGACGAGCAAAGCCGCAAAAAAGCCGAGATTTATGCGCTCTATGAAGAGCAATGCCAGCGCGAGGGCGTGGTCGACTTTGGCGAGCTGATGCTGCGCAGCTACGAGCTGCTGCGCGACCACGACGCCATTCGCGAGCATTACCAGCGGCGCTTTCGCCACATCTTGATTGACGAGTTCCAAGACACCAACAAGCTGCAGTACGCCTGGATCAAGCTGATCTCTGGCCAAGGCAGCGCCAGTGGCGGGGCCGTGTTGGCCGTGGGCGACGACGACCAAAGCATTTACGCCTTCAGGGGCGCGCGCGTGGGCAACATGGCCGACTTTGTGCGCGAGTTCCAGGTGGAGCACCAAATCAAGCTCGAGCGCAATTACCGCAGCTTTGGCAACATCTTGGATTCGGCCAACGCGCTGATTGCCCACAACAGCAAACGCCTGGGCAAAAACCTGCGCACCGAGGCCGGCCCCGGCGAGCCGGTGCGGGTGTACGAGGCCACCAGCGACTTTGCCGAGGCGCAGTGGTTTGTCGACGAAATCAAGCAGCTGGTGCGTGATGGCACCGAGCGCCGCGAAATTGCCTTGCTCTACCGCAGTAACGCCCAAAGCCGGGTGATGGAGACCGCGCTTTTTAATGCCGCTGTGCCTTACCGGGTGTACGGCGGCCTGCGCTTTTTTGAGCGCGCCGAGATCAAGCACGCGCTGGCTTATTTGCGCTTGTTGGAGAACCCGCACGACGACACCAGCTTTTTGCGCGTGGTCAATTTCCCGCCGCGCGGCATAGGCGCGCGCAGCTTGGAGCAGCTCCAGGACGTGGCGCGCTCCTCAGGCTGCTCTTTGCACGACGCGGTCAGCGCCGTCACCGGCAAGGCGGGCATGAACATTGGCGCCTTTGCCGCCAAGATCGAGGTGCTGCGCGAGCAAACGGCCGGCCGCACGCTGCGCGAGATCATCGAGATGATCTTGGCCCACAGCGGCTTGTTGGAGCACTACAAAACCGAGCGCGAAGGCCAAGACCGGCTGGAAAACTTGGCCGAGCTGGTGAACGCGGCCGAGTCCTTTGTCACCCAAGAAGGTTTTGGCCGCGACGCTGTGGCCCTGCCGGTGGACGAGCACGGCACGCCCATCTCCCAAGCCTTGTCGCAGTCCCCGGCCAGCCAAGGCCTGGACAGCGGCCAGCCCTGGCTGGACGAGCCCTTGCCCGACCTGCAGCCCGACTTGGACACCGGCGAAACGCTCTCGCCCCTGGCCGCCTTTTTGACCCACGCGGCGCTGGAGTCCGGCGACAACCAGGCCCAGGCCGGCCAAGACGCGGTGCAGCTCATGACCGTGCACGCCTCCAAAGGCCTGGAGTTCGACTGCGTGTTCATTAGCGGCCTGGAAGAAGGCTTGTTCCCGCATGAAAACGCCATGAGCGACCGTGACGGCCTGGAAGAAGAGCGCCGCCTCATGTACGTGGCCATCACGCGGGCGCGCAAGCGCCTGTACATGAGCTTGTCGCAAACGCGCATGCTGCACGGCCAGACCCGCTACAACCTCAAAAGCCGCTTTTTAGAGGAGCTGCCCGAGGCCGCGCTCAAGTGGATCACACCCAAAAACCAAGGCTTTGCCAACCCCGGCTACGGCATGGGCGGGCAGGGCGGTGGTTGGGGCGGCGGCGGTCAGGGTGGCGAGCGCAACCGCAGCGACTGGGCAGCCCGCGTGGTGGCTTCCCGCACGGGCGATGCGCCCTTTGCCAACCCCCCTGTGCCGCCGCGCAAGGACCAGCCCGCCCACGGCCTGAAGGTGGGGCTCAAGGTGTTTCACGCCAAGTTCGGCGAGGGCCAGGTCAAGATGATCGAAGGCGCGGGCGACGACGCACGCGGTCAAATCGACTTTCCGCGCCACGGCGTCAAGTGGCTGGCGCTGTCGGTGGCCAAGCTCACGGTGGTGAGCTGAGGGCAGCTGCCTGGCAGGGCGCCTTGGTCTTGCCTGTCTGCAAGAGCACAGGCTCATCTGTGAAATACTGTTTTCAATGAACCTTCTTTCCTTGGTCCAGCGGCTGCGGACCCTTGACTTTGACGAGCACCCTGGGCTGGACCTCAAGCTGCGCTGGCTGCTGCTGGACAC
>CANHKH010000360.1 GCA_947460165.1 Comamonadaceae bacterium | reverse complement strand
TTTGAACCCTGCCACGGGCCACGCGGCGCGTTGGAGCTTGCCCATCACGGTGGCCATGCGCCTGATCGAGGGCAAGGTGGATGTGGCCAGTTTTGAGCGCAGCGCCTCGGCCGAAGTGCGCGCCCTGGCGCAAAAAATCACCTGGATACCGTTGGCTGTTGACCGGTTTCCAACGCATTTTGAAGCGGTCATCCACTGCGAGCTGGTCAGTGGCGAGACCCTCACGCAACGCATTGACGATGTGGACGGCAACCACTCGCGCCCGCCCAGCCATGAGCGGGTGCTGGCCAAATTCAAAGCCAATGCCGCACTGACCTTGACGCCTGCTGGCGTGGACGCGCTGTGCCACGCCATGGCAACCCTGGACCTGCAGGCCGATGTCTCGGCCATGGGTCAGGCGCTCAAGCGGATCGCGCACTGACGCCCACCCTCAGAAAGAGGGGCTGGAGTGGCGGTCAGTCTTTGGCAGGCCCGACTTGGGTGGCCGCCGCTTCGCCGGCCAGGCGGCCGGTGCTGGTGGCCATGAGCAAGCCAGAACCCGACAAATACCCCCAATCTGCCGGACCCGACAGGCCGCGGGCTGCGCCGCCGCCCGCGAACAGGTTGGGAAAGGGTGTGCCGTCGGTGCGCAAGACACGCATGTCGGTGTTGATCTCCAGGCCGCCCTGGGTGTGGGTGAGCGCGCCTATGATTTTGCACAGGTAAAAAGGCGCTTGCAGGGCGGGTTTCTGGGTGAAGTCGCGGCCCAGTGCGTCGGTTTTGCTGCCGCTTGCACAGGCTGCCACGTCGGCAAAAGTCTCAGCCAGCACCGCTTCATCGCAGCCTATGGCCTTGGCCAGTGAGGCCACGCTGTCGTGTCGCTTGATGGCCCCGGCCTCGTTGGCCTGCATGTGGCTGTGCTGTTTGTTGGCAGGGCCTTCTCCGCGCTCGTCCCAAATGGCCCAGGCGTACTGACCCGCTTGCCTGTGCACATGCAGCGCCTGCTCGGAGTAGCCTGAGTTTTCATTGGAAAAGCGCCTACCCGTTTGGTTGACGTGAAAGCCGCCCTCGGTGACCGTGGGCCAGCTCAGGTGCACCGCATGCGGCGTGGCCACGGCGCCGTGGCCTTGGAAGGAGCCCATGTCTTTGACCGAGGCCCCCAAGGCAATGCCCCACTGGATGGCGTCGCCCTGGTTGCCGGCGTGACCTTCGTAAAACAGATCAACGGCTTCGGGAATGTACTGGCGCAGCATGTCCTTGTTGCCGCCAAAGCCGTTGCAAGCCAAGATGAGCACGTCGCAGCCCATGTCTTCTTGCTTGCCATCGGGGCGCTTGACGCGCACGCCGTGCACATGGCCCGAGGCATCGGCAAACAAATCGGTCACATGGGCCGAAGTGGCAATGGGAATACCTTCGCCCTCGACGGCAGACACCAGCACGGCCAACAACTCGGCCCCGTAGCGGGTGGGCGAGGCGTGCATGTGGGGGCGGCTGTGGCCAGGGTACTGAAACTCAAGCACCGGAGAAATGGGCAATTGATAGCGCTCGGCCAACCATTCCACCGTGGGGCCAGAGGCGTAAGCCACATGGCGCGCAATCTCCAAATCGCACTCACCATGGGCCTTGGCCACCAGGTCTTGAAAGAGCAACTCTGGCGTGTCGTCCATCAAACCCGCGGCTTTTTGCAAGCGGGTGCCGGCTGCCGGAATTTGCCCGCCTGACAAAGAGGTGTTGCCCATGGGCCGGGCATCTCGCTCCAGTATCAATACCTCCGCACCTCGCTCATTGGCGGCCAGAGCGGCAATCGTGCCGCAAGCCCCTGCACCAATGATGAGAACTTGCACGCGGCTGGAATAGCTCGCTTGGTCGGGCGTGAGCACCGGCATGTGAATGTCCTTTGAACAGTTTTAATTTAACCAGAGACGAAATTGGGCAACCAGGTGATCATTTCTGGGAACGCCACGTACAAGCCCAGCGACAAAAAGTCCAAAACAATAAAGGGCGTGACCCCGGCAAAAGCCTGTCCCAGCGTGACGGGTATGGGCGATGAACTCTTAACTACAAATACGTTGAGTCCTACCGGCGGGGTGAGCACACCGATCTCCGCCAACTTGACCGCCACCACACCCAACCAGATGGGGTCAAACCCAGCCTCTTTCATCACCGGGAACATGATGGGCAGCGTCATCACCATGATGGCAATCGGTTCAATGAAGCAGCCTAAAACCGTGAACAACAGAATAAAACACAGAAGGTAGGTGTATTTGCCAACCCCCAGACCAATCAAATACGTTGAAATGGTGGTCACCAGGCCCGAGTAGGTGAGAAAGCGCGCAAACAAAATGCCGCCAATCACAATGATGAAAATAACCGAGGTGGTGACAGCCGCCTCTTTCAGTACATCGACCAGTGAACCCGGCGACAAACGGCGCCTAGAAATTGCAATGAGAAAAGCCCCAAAAGCCCCCACCGCCCCTGCATAGGTGGCTGGAAAATAACCACCATAAATGCCGCCGACCACGATGCCGAACAGCAGCATGATGCCGTACACCCCCTTGAGCGATTGAAAGCGATCGGCCCAAGAGAACTTGAGGTTGGCCAGCGGCGCCAAATCAGGCCGCACGCGTGCCAAGATGTATATACCGCCGCAGTAAATCACCGCGGTCAATATGCCGGGGACAATGCCGGCAATCAGCAGCTTGCCAATCGATTGCTCGGTGATCACGGCGTAAATCACCATCAAAATACTGGGCGGTATCAGCGCCGCCAAGGTGCCTGCGGCGGCAATGCAACCTGCGCTCAGTCGAATGTCATAGCCAAAGCGGGCCATCTCTGGCATGGCCATGCGGGTGAACACCGCCGCGTTCACGATGGTTGAACCCGAGGCTGCGCCAAAGGCGGCCGACGACATGACGGTGGCCATGGCCAGGCCACCGCGCAGTGACCCCAACCACACATAGGCGGTTCTGAACAAATCGGTGGTGATGCCAGAGACCGTGGCAAATGAGCCCATCAAGATGAACAAGGGGATCACCGCCAGCGAGAACGAGTTGGTGGTGCCAAAGGGAATGGCGGCAATTTGGGCCAGCGCAGCGTCAGGCCCCACCGAGAGGTAAATACCTGCAAAACCTGCCAAGCCCAAGGCCACACCAATGTGCGCCCCCATGCACAAGGCCACCATGAGCAAACTGACAACAACAATCCCAGTGACTTCAGGAGTAAGTAATGGCATGAGAAATTTTGATGTTCATCACTGGAAGTTTTGAGGGGCGTGCTGTTCCACGCCGGCCTGGCCATTGACCATGTGGATGCAGTCCTGGATCAAATCCAAAGTCAGTTGCAACAGCAGCAATGCACAACCGAACACCAGCAGCATGCGGGCGGGATACAGAGGAAAACGAACCGTGCCCATGGTCGCTTCTTTGATTTCCAGGCTGTAGACCGCCTCGTTAAAGCCCTGCCAGACCAGCACGCCAAAAAAAGCAATGGCCACCAGGTGCGTGACCGCGTCCATGAAGGCTTTGACCCGGGGACTGCGGTTGGTGTAGAAAATTTCCACACGAATATGCCCGCGTTGGGTTTGTGTGAAAGCCAAAGCACCGAAAACAATCAGCACCATGGTGCTTTCAGTGATTTCCAAGGTCCCAGGCACCGGCCAGCCAAAAAACTTGGTGCCCACCACATCGGCAAAGCCCAGAAACATAGAAATGAGCATGCCCAAGGCGCCCAACAGCAGCAGGCCCAAAGAGAGTTTTTTCACCCAAAGGCTGATCAATTGCATAGTGTGTTTACCGTGTGAAAAAGCGGCTTGCCGTCCAAAAGCAGGAACTAAAAAACAACCTGCGATGGCTTGCCACCGCAGGTTGTGATCTTGTCCATTCCATCAAGCCCAGTCAGCCCTCACTGGCCTGTTTCTTTTTTGATTTTCAGGCCTGGGCGAGACGGGCTCAGAGACCCAGAATTTGACGCCAGCGGGCAGCCACTTTTTTGGGTGTTTCTGCGTCGCCAGTGGCAGCCGCAGTCGCTTTTTCCCAATCAGCCAAAAAGTCTGGGGCCGTGGCGCGCCATTTTTTCATTTCTTCGGCAGACATGGGGATGACCGTGCCGCCTTGGGCCTTGATATTGACCAAGGACTTGGCTTCAAAGTCCAAAATCCAGTTCATGTACTCACGCTGGGTGGCGCGGGCTTCTTCCTGGAAAATTTTCTGGATGTCGGGCGGCAGGCGCGCCCAGGTGCGCTTGCTGATGGTGATGTTGTGACCGGA
>CANHKH010000359.1 GCA_947460165.1 Comamonadaceae bacterium | reverse complement strand
CTATGCGACCGGTGTCAGCGTGCTCACCCTGGCCTTGCTGGCGCTGCACTTGGTCTATGCCCGCAACCACCACAAGTCCATACGCCAGGGCTTTGAGGTGGCCAGGCGCAGCAGCAATTTGGCACGCGAGTTGCAGTTCAAAAACATCGAGTTCCAGGAGGTGGCCAGCGCCCGCAGCCGCTTGCTGGCCACGGTCAGCCACGACCTGCGACAACCAGCGCACGCCATTGGTCTGCTGTCTGAGCGGGCCTTGGCCGACAACTCTTTTGCCAGCGTCAAAGAAACATTGCGCGACCTCAACGAGTTGAGCTTGTCGCTGAGCGCGTCCTTGACCACCTTGATGGACTTGACGCGCCTGGACGCTGGTCTGGTGCAACCGCGCCTAGGACCGGTGCCGCTGAGCAAGGTGCTGGTGCAGCTGTAAGCGGAATTTGGCGCCTCGGCCCAGAGCAAGGGCCTGGAGCTGCAGGTGGACAGTTCCATCCATTGGGTGTGGACCGACCCGGTGCTCTTGCATGATGTGCTGAGCAACTTGGTCTCCAACGCCATCAAGTACACCCGCCAAGGCGGCGTGCAGCTGAAGGTCAACGAGCGCGCCGGGGTGGTGAGCGTCGAGGTGAGCGACACCGGTGTGGGCATTCACAGCGACAAGCTGGAGCTGATTTTCAAGGAGTTTGTGCGGCTTGACGCCTCGGACGCCGGCACCGAAGGCTTAGGTCTGGGCTTGTCCATCGTCAGGCGTTACGCGAGTTTGCTCTCGCACCAGCTGCGTGTGCAGTCCCGCTTGGGTGAGGGTTCGAGCTTTAGCATCTCCATGCAGCGGGTGGACCCCCAGCCCTTGGCGGTGGAGCCTGCCTTGGCGCCCACGCCCGTCGATGGCGATGGTCTTCGCGGCCTGAAGGTGCTGGTGATCGACAACGTCGAGTTGCTGCTGGTGAGCATGGGCAAGACCTTGAATGCTTGGGACTGCCAGGTCTCCTCTGCCCGCAACCTGGCCGAGGCCCTGGACTGCGCCAGGCAGGAATGGCCCGACGTGCTGGTGACGGACTTTCACCTCGGCGACCGCGAACCCGACGGGCTGGAGCTTGTCAAGGCCTTGCGCGAGCAAGCGCTGCGCTTGGGCCACCCGCATTTGCCAGCGCTGTTGATGACAGGCGACGTGTCGGCCCAACTCGAAACCCAGGCCCGTGAGGCCGGCGTGCAGGTGCTGCACAAACCGGTGCGGCCCAAGGTGCTGCGCGAGAGCGTGCTGCGGCTGATCAGCCAGGCGGACAAAGGACAAGAACGAGCGTCAGCGGCAGGGCACACGGCCGCCATGTATCCCGGCGCCTGAGCTTTTCTTTGTGCTTGGCGGGTGCCTGGGTCAGATCGCGAGCTAGACCGCGACGAGGCCCTGCTTGAAAAAGTCATCCCACGTATCCGCTCTTTGTCAAGCGGGTGCTGGGCGACGCCGGTGAGGCCGCCTCTTTACAACTGACGCTCTTTACCGGGTGGAAGTCTCACACTCCAAGCCTTGCAGAAATGTTTGACGGCAGCCTTGGCCCCATGCAAGCTCAGTGAACCCAACAGATCGCCCTTGGTGTAAGGCGGGCTTGTTAAGTCGCAAACGGTTTGCTCCAACGCCTCGGACACCCGATCTTGGGCCGCTTGGAACAACAAGTCGACGAAGGCGCCAGGACGTATAACTTCGATGCCAAGCCCCTCCATGTCTTTGGCTGCCAAGTGTTTGACGTTGCTGGACACCAGAAAAATCCTATCGCAGACCATCTCCTCGGAAGCCAAGAGGTGGCGCATCAATATCGCCGCTTGCGCAACGTGGATGTCGCCCTTGTTGACCGCAGCTGGAACCTGTTTTGAGATGTGATTGGCGCCATAACCGATCAGCCTGTATTCGTCTCCAACGGCATTGCGGTAAGCGTTCAACCTTTTTTCGGCTTTGCGCTCGTCGTCGGGGTGAGGAGACGCCGCCCTGTAGGCTTTCAGTTCGGCGCCCTTGAGCTTTTTGACAACGTGCGCCCAATTCCGCAAAAACTCCGTTTCTATGTCGGAGGTCCAACGCGGGAAATAGAGGGCGCGCAGATCAAACAGCACGTCGGACAGCCTAGGCGGCAAAAGCGCGTTCGCATCCAATATGGCGTAGGTCGATCCTGCTGGAGATAGCGGATGGTCAGGCACGGCCGCGGCCCGCCGCAGCAGCAGCTTCGACGTAGACCGATTCAGAGATGGCGTACATGCCAGCCTCCCTTGCGGCGGCCTTGTAGTCGGAAGAGCCTTGCTGAGCAGCCTTCCCGTGCTTGCTCAGCCATGCCCTGACGGAGGACTCAGGCACTCGCCGGTGCCCCTTTGGCGTCGTTGAGGCCCCTTCGAGCTCTCCTGCGTCAATAAGCATTGCGACATGGGGGCGGCTCTTCATCATCATCTGAGCTGCTTGCTCAGTGGAGAGCAAGCGGTCTTCGAGCTCGGCTGAGTGCCCATACGCGAGACGTTCGTTGACCTCCAAGATGTGCATCTGGATTTGCCTGCGTGCCATCCTGCCCCGATCGTCGCGGGCGTCAAGCACGTCGTGCAAGGCCTTGGACAAGCTTGCTTTGTCCAAAGTGTTCTTGGGGATTTTTTCGGCGATAAGCTCCGCCACCTGGCTCAGCATATCCAGTCCAACCAAGGCGGAACCGGGACGGTAAATCTTTTTAAGAGTGGCAGGCATGGGCGTTGACCTCGTTTTGATTTATTTTCGATTTTATAAAAAATACGAAAAACATCAACTCCATATTTGACGTGAGCGCTTAGAGCTGGAACGCGGTTTGATCCTGCCCAGCGCTTGACTCAGCGCAGCCCTCAGCTTCCGGCTGAAAACCTCAGTTTGAGCTGAAAGCTCAGCGCCCCATACAGCCTGTCTTTGAGCGGAGGCACCAGCGCCACGTTCAGGCCCAGTGGGCCGCGAGAGCGTGCTGCGGCTGATCAGCCAGGCGGCGGTGAAGGCCGATGGCAAGTTATCTGTGCCGTCCTGATCCCTTCTTTTTTCGGTAGTTGAAAGCTTTGCACTTGCATATTGATGCATTGATACAAAAATGCGGGCATGCGCCTCACCCTGGACCTGCCCGACCCGCTGTTCAAGCACCTCAAAGCCCGTGCGGCTTTGGAGGGGCGCAGCCTGCACGACCTGATGGTGGAACTGGTCGAAAAAGGCTTGGGGGTGAGGCAGAGCGTGGACCCGCAGCAGCGCCTGCTGGCGCGGCCGGTGTTTGGGGTGGGCCCTGCGTCGGATGCGCTCAAGCAAGGCCTGAGCGCTGGCCCATTGGACGCGTTGATGCACGAGGATGACGATGAGCGATCCCGCCAATTCATGGCGGGTCGCTGAGGCCTCTGCCGCTTGGCGGCCCGCGAGCGGGGACTTTCCTGACGTGAACGTGTGGCTGGCGCTGTCGTACCGAACTCATCCTTTCCATGCGGCGGCCTCGCGGTATTGGCAATTGAGCTGCGAGCAAGGCACAGCTTTGTGGTTCAGCCGCAGCACCATGATGGGCCTGGTCAGGCTGCTCTCACAACCCCGCCTGATGGGACAAGACGTGATGACGCTGGCACAAGCCATGCACGTTTACGAGCAGTGGCTGGCCGCCCCAGGTGTGGCCTTGTTGCCAGACCCGCCCGGGCTTGACCAAGCCATAGGGCAGTGGGTGCTTGCCTCTGCAGCCTTGCCTGCGCGCTTGTGGACCGACCTGTGCCTGGCAGCCACAGCCCGAACAGCCGGCCTGCGCATGGTGAGTTTTGACCGAGACTTTGAGCGCTACGAGCTGGACCGCTGTTTGATTCTGCCCAGCGCTTGAGGCGGCACAGCCCTCAGTTTCCTGCTGAAAACCTCAGCTTGAGCTGAAAGCTCAGCGCCCCATACAGCCTGTCTTTGAGCGGTGGCACCAGCGCCACATTCAGGCCCAGCGGGCCGCGCTCCCAAGTGGCCACGGGAATCAGGGCCGGGAACCAGCCGCCCTCATAGGCCTTGGGGTAGCCGTTGAAGACGCCGCCGACCACGCCCCAGCGTGCGCCTGCCCAGGTCCAGGGCTGCCAGTAGGCGCCCAGGTAGTTGGAGTGGGTGTTGTCGCTGTTGGTAAAGCGCCCCGCAGTGAGCGACCAGTCGGTGTTGAGCCTGTACTCCAAGCCCAGGCCCGGGTTGGGGTCGCGCAGCTGTAACTCGCGGTCGAAGTGATGAGAGTAAAAGCCCGTGTTGACCCACAGCCGGCTGCTGTCGAACTGGGCCTG
>CANHKH010000358.1 GCA_947460165.1 Comamonadaceae bacterium | reverse complement strand
TTTTTCGCCTTCATGGGGGTGGTCAACATTTGGGTGGCCTACAGCTTTTCCACCAGCGTGTGGGTCAACTTCAAGCTGTTTGGCGGCATGGGCCTGATGCTGGCTTTTGTGCTGCTGCAGGCCTTGATGCTCAACAAGTACATGCAAGCCGACAGCGACAAGCAAGAAGGTCAGCCATGAACACGAAGCTGGGCTTGCCCACGGCGGCCGAGATCACGGCCAGGCTGCAAGAAAAACTCCAACCCAGCGCGCTGGAGGTCATTGACGAAAGCGCCGACCACGCCGGCCATGCGGGCGCGGGCGAGCTGGGCTGGGGCACCCATTTCAGGGTGCGCATTGTCAGCGCGCAGTTTGCCGGCAAGACGCGCGTGGCCTGCCATAGGCTTGTGTATGATTCGACGCGAGATTTCATAGACCGTGGGCTTCACGCCCTGGCCATTGAGGCGCGCAGCACGCCCTGACACATTGGAGCGGGCACTGCCCGCCCTCGACTTTCAACCTCACAACGACACTCCAGGATTCGCATGAACAAGCAGCTTCTCAAGGCCACCGCCCTCGCCTGCCTGATGGGTTTTGCCGCCGCCGCCGTGGCCCAAAACGTGGCCATCGTCAATGGCAAAGCCGTCCCCAAAACCCGCCTTGACGCCCTGGTCACCCAAATCGAGCGCTCGGGCCGCCCCGTCACGCCTGAGATGCAAGGCCAGCTGCGCGATGAAGTGATTGCACGCGAGATCTTCATTCAAGAGGCCGACAAGCGCGGTCTGGGCCAGACCGAGGACTACCGCAGCCAAATGGAGTTGGCCCGCCAAAGCATTTTGATTCGCGAGCTGTTCAACGAATTCCAAAAAACCAACCCCGTCACCGACGCTGACATGAAGGCCGAGTACGACAAGTTCGCCGCCGCCAACAGCGCCAAGGAATACAAGGCCCGCCACATCTTGGTGGAAAAAGAAGACCAGGCCAAGGCCATCATTGCCAGCCTCAAGAAAAAGGGCAAGTTCGAAGAGATCGCCAAAAAGCAATCCAAAGACCCCGGCTCCGGTGCCAACGGCGGCGACCTGGACTGGGCTGCCGGCGACAGCTACGTGCCCGAGTTCAGCCAGGCCCTGGCCAAGCTGGCCAAGGGCGAGCTGACCGAGACACCCGTGAAAACACAATTCGGCTGGCACGTGATTCGCCTGGACGATGTGCGCACCCCCCAGCTGCCAGGCTTTGACCAAGTCAAGCCCCAAATCAAGCAGCAAATGGAGCAGCAGCGCATCTCCAAGTTCCAAGACGAGTTGCGCGCCAAAGCCAAGATTGAGTAAGCCGGTCTTCAGCGCCCGCAGCGAAAAAAGCAGCCTCAGGGCTGCTTTTTGCTTTTTTGCTTGAAAGTCCCGAGCCGCTAGTCCGCCGCGACCAGGCTGACCGAAAAGGGCTGGGGCTGCTGCAGGTCCACCTCCACGCGCACCGCCCTCACATCCCTGGCGCCCGGCACTTCCAGCCGCATCAGCCTCGGCAAGGCTTGGCCATTCAACCTGAACGGGCTGTCCCAGCGAAAACGGTGGGTGTCGCCGTGAATCAGCAGCACCGGCACATCGGCCTGCTGGGCCCATGGCAGCAGGGTCTGGCCTATGCTGGCGCCAAAACCCGAATCATCTGCCACCATGCCAAAGGGGTTGAACAAGCCCAAGGGGTTGCCCTGCATGGCCACCACCAAAGCGCGGGCGCCTTGGGCCTTGAGTTGGGCAAAGGTGTCTTGGAGCCAGGCCACGTTGGCCTGCTCGCGCCTGCGCCACTCCGCCTGGGAGCGGGGCTCGTTCACGTCCCATTGGTTGCCGCCCCCCACCACATGGACGGTGGCAAACATGACCTGACCGTGCATCCAGCGCTGGTTTTCCACATAGGCGGCGTGGGCCGGCATCAGCTTGGATTGGTTGTACACACGCAAGGGCCGCTGGCCCAAAGAGCGCCCTGGCGTGTAAAACAGCTGGCGCACAGCCTGCAAGCGCTCCAGGGGGTCGAAGCTGCCGTTGTTGGGGCGGTGGCAGTCGGCCCACTCGTTGTCACCCGGGGTGTAAACCACAGCCGCTTCAAACAGCGCGAAATGCCCCAACTGGCGTTTGAACTCTTGGTCCGAGCAGACAGAGGCGCCCGACTTGATGTCGCCCACATGAATCGAAAAGGCGGGCTGGCTTTGGTTGATGGCCCCAATCAAGGCACGGTAAGGCGGGCCAGCCTTGTCGTCGGGGCCGTAAGGCAGGTCGCCCAGCGCCACAAAAGAAAAAGGCTGCGCCCAGGCCGCTGACGAGGCCAAGCCTAAGGCGACGCAGAACATCTTGAAAGCACGGGCAAAAACAGACATGCGCGCATGATGCCCGAGTTGCCACGGGCCAGCCAGGCTGCCGTGCCACAGCCCTTGTCAGCCACAGCCACCAGTTCAAGCGCAGACCCCGTGCACATGCAAGACAATATGGCCCCATGCGACCCTACCAGCTCGAACTTTTAGCCCCGGCCCGCACGGCCGACATTGGCATTGAAGCCTTCAACCACGGGGCCGATGCGGTCTACATAGGCGGGCCGTCTTTTGGCGCCCGCACTTCGGCGGATAACAGCGTGCACGACCTGGCCCGCCTGGCCGCGCACGCGCACCGCTTTCACGGCCGGGTGTTTGCCACGGTCAACACCATCTTGCGCGACGATGAGCTTGAAGGCGCGCAGCAGCTCATTTGGCAGCTCTACCACGCAGGCGTGGACGCGCTCATCATCCAGGACATGGGTATTTTGCAAATGGACCTGCCGCCCATACAGCTGCACGCCTCCACCCAAACCGACATACGCACGCCTGACAAAGCCAAGTTCTTGCAGGACGCGGGCCTGGCCCAGCTGGTGCTGGCGCGCGAGTTGACGCTGCCCCAAATAGCCGCCATCCGCGATGCCGTGGACACCGAGCGCACGATCTTGGAGTTTTTCATTCACGGCGCGCTGTGCGTGGCCTACAGCGGGCAGTGCTTCATCAGCCACGCCCACACCGGGCGCAGCGCCAACCGGGGCGACTGCTCACAGGCCTGCCGCCTGCCCTACGAGGTCAAAGACCATCAAGGCCGCATCGTGGCCCACGACAAGCATGTGCTGTCCATGAAGGACAACAACCAAAGCGAGAACCTGCGCGCCCTCATCGACGTGGGCCTGCGCAGCTTCAAAATCGAAGGCCGCTACAAAGACCTGGCCTATGTGAAAAACATCACGGCCCACTACCGCCGCTTGTTTGACGAGATTTTGGAAGAGCGCCCTGAGCTGGCCGCCGCCTCGCACGGCCGCACCCGCTTTAGCTTTGAGCCCGACCCCAATCAAAACTTCAACCGCGAGTTCACCGACTACTTTGTGCAAGGCCGAAAAGAAGATATTGGCGCCTTTGACACCCCCAAAAACCCGGGTCAGCCCATAGGCTGGGTCAGCCAGGTGGCGTCCGACCACCTGGAGCTGATGGCCGATGACGACAGCTGCGTGCTGCACAACGGCGACGGCCTGTGCTACCACGACCTGCAAAAAGAGCTGGTGGGCCTGCAGATCAACCGTGCCGAGCGCTTGCCCTCGGGCGCCTGGAAGCTGTTTCCCAAAGACCCCATGGCCGGTTTCAAGGACCTGCGGCGTGGCACCATCGTCAACCGCAACCGCGACATGGACTGGGTGCGCACGCTGGAGAAAAAGTCCTCCGATCGCCGCCTGGGCGTGTGGGTCAAGCTTTCAGAACACCCCCAGGGCTTGCAGCTGTGCCTGACCGACGAGGCTGGTTTTGTGGGCGAGGCCCAGCTGCAGCTGGCTTGGCAGGCACCCAAGGAACAAGCCTCGGCCCACCACAAATTGGAGGCGGCCCTGGCCAAGTTCGGCGACACCTTGTTTGAGCCCACCGAGGTGCAACTGGCGCTGCCCAGGCCCTGGTTTGTGCCGCCTTCGCAGCTGAACGCGCTCAGGCGCGAAGCCGTGCATGCTTTGGAGGCCGCGCGCCTGGCAGGTTTTGAGCGCTTGCTGCCCGCCACGCCCGCAGAGCCACCCGCACCCTACCCTGAGGAACACCTGACCTACCTCGCCAATGTGTTCAACCAAAAAGCGCGCGACTTTTACGCCAAACACGGCGTCAAAGTGATAGAGCCCGCCTACGAGGCCCAGCAAGAAGAAGGTGAAGTCAGCCTCATGATCACCAAGCACTGCGTGCGCTTTTCACTGAGCTTGTGCCCCAAACAGGCCAAAGGCGTGACCGGCGTGCAAGGCACCAT
>CANHKH010000357.1 GCA_947460165.1 Comamonadaceae bacterium | reverse complement strand
GGGGCATCGACGCAGCCGCACAAAGCCGGCGGTATGCCTGTGCGCCTGCTGCTCGAGCATGGCTATCAAGGCCTGGTTGTGCCGGTGCACCCCAGCGCCAGCGAGATCCAGGGTTTACTGGCCATCGCTTCGCTGCGTGAGGCCTCGCAGGCGATCGATATGGCCATCGTCTGCGTCCCACAGCCGGCGGTGCGTCAGGCGATCTCCGACTGCGTCGCATGCGGCGTGAAGGCGGCGGTGCTGTTCACCGGCGGATTCGCGGAAGCCGGCGAGCAAGGCCTGGCCGAGCAAGAAGAGATTGTTCGGCTGGCCGCGGGTGGCGGGATGGCTTTGCTGGGCCCCAACTGCCTGGGCGCGATCAACCTGCGCGATCGCATGTTTGCCACTTTTTCCCCGGCCACGCTCAGGGGCATGCCTCCGCTCGGAGGCATCGGGCTGGTCAGCCAGAGCGGCGCCTTCGGGGCGTATGCCTACGTACTGGCACGCCGCCACCAGTTGGGCCTGTCGCACTGGGTGACCACCGGCAACGAGGCAGGAATTCAGGTTGCCGACGTGATCGAATGGCTGGCCGCGGATCCTGACACTCGGGTGATACTGGCCTATCTGGAGGGTTGCAAGGATGGCCCGCGCCTGGTCAGGGCGCTGCGCGCCGCATTCGCAGCAGGCAAGCCAGTGGTCATCACCAAGGTGGGACGCACCAGCGCTGGCGCCAGAGCAGCCATGTCACACACCGCCGCCATGGCCGGTGAAGACGCGGTGTTTGACGCCGTCTTCGAGGAATGTGGGGCCATACGCGCCAACACCATAGAGGACTTTTTCCGCTACGGCCAGTTGTTCGCGACGGCACCCGTACCTCACAACGACGCCGTGGCCATCATCACGGGATCGGGCGGTGTAGGCACACTGATGGCAGACCGCGCAGACGATCTGGGCTTGCAATTGCCACCCTTTACCCAGGCTGAGTCGCTGCAGGTCACTGAACAGGCATCCCTTGCCACCACAGGCAACCCTATCGATGTGACCGGCCAGGTCGTCGGCAATCCTCGTGTCCTTGAAGTCGCCTGCGAGATCGCAGCAGACAGCGGCCGCTACGGCAGCATTGCCTTGTTCACTGCGGCCGGCGCCCTGTCACCTGCATTTTGGCCAACGCTAGAAAAGTGCGCCCGCAGCATCGCCAGTCACCCAGGTATCACTGCCACCGTCGCGGGCATCATGGACGAGAGTCAACGCCAGACACTGACAGAGTTTGGCTGCTTGGTTTACGAGGAACCCACGCACGCGATCGAAGCGATCGCGCAACTGCGAAGGTATGCGCGTGCTCGGCAAACGATCCACAACTTGGCCGACCCACCTCCCCTTGCCGATCTGCGCTTGCCTGTTGGCACTTTGGATGAGGCAGACGCGCTGCGGGTCATTGCCGAGCACGGCATCGGCGTGGTTCCCCACGGTGTGGCCGGCACGGCCGACGAGGCCGTGGCCCTCGCCCAGCGCCTGGGCGGCGCGCTTGCGATCAAGGTCGTGTCGCCAGATATCGTGCACAAGAGCGACGTCGGCGGGGTGCGACTGAATGTATCGGGGGACGAGGCCGTGCGTCAGGCCTTCAACGCCATCCTCGCCGAGGTCAGGGCCAAGGCACCTGGGGCACGCCTGCGCGGCGTTCTGGTCGCCCGCATGGTGCGACCCGTGCTCGAGTGCGTGGTGGCAAGCCGGCATGACCCGATTTTCGGGCCGGTCCTGACCTTTGGCCTGGGAGGCTCCGAGGTCGAGTGGCTGCGCCGCGTGGCCATGGCCACGGCGCCGGTGACCCCGCAGCGGGTGATGCAATTGCTGGAACGGCTAGACCTTCTGCGCCGCTTAGATGGTTGGCGCGGCGGACCTTGTGTGCCGCCCGAAGCACTGGTAAAAGCCATTTGCGCGGTGGGCCGGATGGCGGCCACAAACCCCGCCCTTGTGCATCTGGAAATCAACCCCCTGCTGGTGAACGCCGACGGTGTGTTTGCCGCAGACGCGCTGATGCAAATTCAATAAGGAGACATGCAATGAGACAAGCAAGCACGACCCGCATGGTTCGACGCGATATCTTGCTGGCAGCCATGGCAGCCACGCTGGCGCCTTTGGCACAGGCCCAAGGCGCACCGTGGCCCAACCGTCAGGTCAAGCTGGTCGTCAGCTCTGCCGCAGGCGGTCCCACCGACCTGTTCGCACGCCTGTTTGCAGAACAAATGTCCAAGACCTTCGGCCAGCCCTTTGTGGTGGAGAACAGGGTTGGGGCCAACGGCCTGATCGGTAACGACGCCGTCGCCAAATCGGCACCCGATGGCTATACCCTGCTGTTCACCTTCGCGGCTGCGATCGCCATGAACCACGCCTTGCTGCCCAAGCTACCCTACGATACCTTCAAGGACCTGCAACCCGTGGCGCAGATCGGTGCGACAGGCACCTTGCTGGCGGTCAGCCCTGAGTTTCCTGCGAGCAACATTCGAGAGTTCATCGACCATGTCAGAGCCAACCCGGGCAAGTTTAACTATGGCTCTTGGGGCCAGGGCTCGGGCGGGCATTTGTCCATGGAGGCACTGAGCCACGCTGCCGGCTTGAAGCTCAACCACGTGCCGTACAAGTCAATCCCTCAGGTCATCACTGACATGCTCAACGGCAACTTGCAGGTTGCGTTCGTCGACCCCTTCACGCCCATGCAGCACATTCGATCAGGCAAGATTCGACCCCTGATGATCTCGGGGACCCGGCGAGGGCCGGCTCTTCCAGATGTGCCCACGATGAGCGAAGTGGGTTACCGGTTCGAGGCCGATGCCTGGTTCGGACTTTTCTTTCCTGCGGGAACGCCTGGCGCCATCACCCAGCGCGTGAACGAAGAGGTGGCCCGCATTCTGCGACTTGCAGATACGGCGGCAAGGTTCACGGCGCTGAACATGCCCTTTAGCCCCATCAAGACGGTGGATCAGTTCACCCAGACCGTCAAAGACGATATAGCCACTTGGGCGGCCATCATCAAGACGGCCAACATCAAGCCTGAGTGAGCCACGGGCACCCAGGTCACCAGGCATATTCGGAACGGTCGTGACCCCGGCAAGCCACCCCGAACTCCCCTACTGGCGTGCCCTGGCGGTACAGGCCATGGTGTGGGCGTGGCCCTTGTACGAAATGCAGCGCATGCGCACAGCCACGGCGCCCAGGCGCACCGAAGCCGATGGCTTTGCCGGTGAGGACCCCCAAAGTCCCTGGCGCTGGTTCAACACCTTCGTCCATGCCCGCCAGCGCCTGCGTCCCGGTGGCAGCCGGGTGGTGCTGCCCAACAATGACACGCTGTACAGCAACGCTTGGCTCGATCTGACGGATCACCAGGGCCTGGTGATCGAGCTGCCAGACATGGGGGATCGCTACCATGTCCTCGGGCTGATGGATTTTTACACCAACCCCTTTGCCCATCTCGGCACCCGGCTCCACGGCAACAGGGGTGGCCCCTTCTTGATCACGCCACCCGGTTGGCAAGGGGCAGTGCCCGAGCGCTTCAAGCAAACGGACCGGCATGTGCAGGCACCAACGCCCTGGGTCTGGCTGATCGGGCGCCTGCTGGTCGACAGCGACCAAGACCTGCCCGCCGTGACCGCATTGCAGGACAGCATGCGTATCCTGTCCCTGCCCGACTGGCGAGAGGGCCGGTCCGCGCGCGCGCTGCGTCGGCCAGTGGCACAAGGGTTCAACCTGCCATTTTCTTGGCGCCATTTCCTGCAAGTGGTGGGCGATGCCATGGCGCATTGCCCGCCCGAGCCCCAGGAAGCGCTGCTCATCAAGCCTTGGCAAGCACTTGGCCTTTGCCCAGACAGTGCCGCCGGTGTCCCAGCGCTGCGGCCGGTGATGGAGTCGGCCTGGGAGGAAGCGTCAGCCGAGGTGCTGCGGATGCTGGACATGCCCTTCGAGCAGCTCGATTCCGACCAAGCTCACCACGGCTGGGCGCCATCGATCATTCCTCTGAGCGGCAGGTTTGACGGAGACTTTCTGCGGCGTGCGGTCATCGCTCGCCAGGCGATAGGCGCGGTTGCACCGCAAGAGGCGCTGTATCTGCGCTGCGAGTCCGACGCGGACGGACAGGCGCTGCACGGTGAGCATGCATACCGAATACGATTTGAGCCGGGACAACTTCCCCCGGTGAAAGCGTTCTGGTCGATCACGATGTATGACGCCGGCGACGGCATGCTCGTCGAAAACCCCATCGCCCGCTTTTCGATCGGTGACCGCACACCTGG
>CANHKH010000356.1 GCA_947460165.1 Comamonadaceae bacterium | reverse complement strand
TGGGCCAGCATTCACCAGTTGCCCGTGCTCTTTGTGTGCGAGGACAACCGCTGGAGCGCCACCACGGCCAGCGCCCCCATGATTGCAGGCGAAGGCGCCTCGGCGCGCAGCGCCAGCTTGTCCATTCCTGCCACGCAGGTGGACGGCAACGAAGTCTGGCGTGTGTATGCGAAGGCAGGCCAGCTGATCGCCGACATACGCGCAGGCGGCGGGCCCCGCCTCTTGCACGCCAGCACCTACCGGCTCAAGGGCCATGTGTCTGTGGACTTGGCGGCCTACCGCGACCCCGAGGAGCTGCGCTTGGCCCAGCTGCGCGACCCCTTGCTGCGGGCACAAGCCCACTACCAAGCCTTGGGCGGGGCGCTGGGCGATTTGCAAGCGCTGGATGCGCAGGCCGCCGCTGAAGTGGCCGAGGCCATGGCCCAGGCCGACGCAGCGCCCTGGCCAGAGGCCTCGGCCGCCTACAGTGACATCCAATCCACCGGGGAGGGCATGTGGTATTAAATTTAGAAACTGTCAGCTACAGCCAGGCGGCGGTGCGCGCCGTCGAGTGCGAAATGCTGGCCAACGACAAGGTGGTCGTGCTGGGCGAGGACGTGGGGCGCGGCGGCATTTTTGGCCAGTACAAAGGCCTGCAGCAGCGCTTTGGCAGCGGCCGCATCATTGATGCGCCCATCAGCGAGGCGGCCATCATGGGCGCGGGGGTGGGCATGGCGCTGGCGGGCCTGCGGCCGGTGGTCGAGATGCGGGTGGTGGACTTTGCCTTGTGCGGCATGGACGAGATCATCAACCAAGCGGCCAAGAACCGCTACATGTTTGGCGGCCAGGGCCGGGTGCCACTGGTGGCCCGCATGCCCAACGGCATTTGGGACGCCTCGGCCGCCCAGCACTCGCAGTCGCTGGAAGCCTGGTTTGCCCACATGCCCGGCTTGGTGGTGGTCTGCCCCGGCTCGGTGCAAGACAACTACAGCCTGCTGCGCTCGGCCATGCAATGCGGCGACCCGGTGGTCTACATGGAGCACAAAACCTTGTGGGGGCTGCAAGGCCCGCTCGACGAATCTGTGCAGGTGCCGCTGGGGCAAGCGGCTGTGGTGCGGCCAGGCCAGCACCTCACGCTGGTGAGCTGGAGCCGGCAGCTGCAGGTGTGCGCCAGCGCCTGCGAGCAACTCGCCGCCCAAGGCATTGAGGTCGAACTGATTGACCTGCGCACCATTTGGCCCTGGGACCGCGAGCGCGTGCTGAACTCTTGCGCCAAAACCGGTCACCTGCTGGTGGTGCACGAGGCGATTCAGGCCGCAGGCTTTGGCGCTGAAATTGTGGCCACGGTGGCGCAAGAGCTGGGCATTCCGGTGCGCCGACTGGGCGGCCCGCGCATCCCGGTGGGCTACGCCCCGGTGTTGGAGGCGCAAGCGCGCATTGGACAGGCGCAGGTGGTGGAGGCGGTGCAGGCTTGCCTGCAAAGCAGGTCTGCCCGCGCGGCCTGAGGTGGGCCGGGCCAGCCCCCCGCATGAGTCGGGCTGACCAACGAGCTGAAATGTCAGGAGCACACATGGCACAAGGACTGGGTCAAGCGCTGCTGCAGGCCTGCAGCCGCTTCCATGCCGCCCAAGCGCTGCAAGCACCTGGGCTGGAGCTGAGCTACCACGCGCTGGCCAGCCAAGCCCAGGCCCTGGCGGCGCGGCTGCGCGAAGCCGGCTTGCAGGCCGACGAGCCCGTGCTGGTGCAGGTGTCCAACCAGCCGGGCGACATGGCAGCACTCTTGGCGGTGTGGCTGGCCGGTGGCGTGGTGGTGGCCGTGCACCGCAACACGCCGGCCGCCTTGCTGGCTGCGCTGCAGCAGCGCACCGGCGCCCGCTGGGGCCTGGACCTGCCCCACCCACACGCCAAGCCTGAGCTGGCGTGCTGGACCGACCTGGCCCCGCCACCGCGCCCTTTGCTGGCAGGCGCTGCCTTCATCATCTTTACCTCCGGCTCCACGGGCGAGCCCAAGGGCGTGGTGCTCAGCCACGCGGCCTTTGCGGGCAAGTTGGAGCAAATCGACAGCTTGCTGCACTTCAAACCCACAGACCGCACGCTGCTGGTGCTGAACCTGAGCTTTGGCTTTGGCCTGTGGGTGGCCCTGCTCACCTTGCTGCGCGGCGGCACCTTGGTGATGGCGCCCAAGTTTGAGGCGGCCGATTTTTTGGCCACACTGGCCGCCGAGCGCATCACCCAAGTGGGCCTGGTGCCCACCATGATGCGCATGGTGCTGTCTGAGCCTGCACTGAGCCCGCGCATAGACCAAGTGGCGCAGCAGGGGCACTTGCGCCAGATCTTGATGGGTGGCGAGTTGCTGGGCTTGTCGCTGGCCCACCACTTGCGCCAGCGCTTTGCCCAGAGCACCTTGATAGACATTTACGGGCTGACCGAAACCTCCACCTGCGACTTTTTCGCTTTCCCCGCTGACTTTGCCCAGCGCCCGGGCTGCATAGGCCGGCCCGCCCCCCAGGTGCAGCACCGCATTGCCGATGCCCAAGGCCAGCCCTTGCCACTGGGCGAGGTGGGCGAATTGCAGCTGCGCAGCCCCTACCTGCTGGCGGGCTACCTGGACGCGCCTGCTCTCACGGCAGACGCCTTTGTCCAGGGCTGGTTCCGCACGGGAGACCTGGCGCGCCAACATGCAGGCGGCTTGGTGGAGTTGATGGGCCGGCAAAAAGAGGTGATCAGCCAAGGCGGCCACAAGCTCAGCCCCGTGGAGGTGGAGCAGGCCCTGAGCAGCCACCCCGACGTGGCCGCCGCCATGGTGGTGGGCATGGCCGACCCCCTGCTGGGCCAGACCATCCATGCGCTGGTGGTGCCGCGCCGAGGCTGCCCGCTGACGGTGACGCTGCTCAACCAGCATTTGGCCCCACGCCTCGAAAAATTCAAACACCCCACCGCCTGGTACCTGGCCGACGCGCTGCCACTGGGCCGCACCGGCAAAGCCGACCGCGGCGCGCTGGCCGCGCTGCTTTTGGCCGGCCAGCTGCCAACGCTTGCGCCTTAACCCTCACGGACACACACCATGCCCTTTCAATTCATTGCCTACACCGTGCAAGACCATGTGGCCCAGCTCACGCTGAACCGGCCCGAGCGGCTCAACGCCTTGCACGCCGACACCCTGCATGAGATCAACACCGCCATGGACCAGGCCGAAGCCGATACCGACGTGCGGGTGCTGGTGGTCAGTGGCGCAGGCCGGGCGTTTTCATCGGGCTTTGACCTCAAAGCGCAAATGGAGCAGCAGCCCGAGGGCGATGCCGTGTGGCGCGGCATTTTGGAGCTCGACTTCCACACCACCATGCGCTTTTGGAACAGCCCCAAACCCACCATCGCCGCCGTGCATGGCGCTTGCCTGGCCGGGGCCTTTGAGCTGGCCATGGCCTGCGACATCACCATCGCCGACGAAGACGCCACCTTTGGCGAGCCCGAGTTGAAGTTTGGCGCCGGCATCGTCACCTTGCTCTTGCCCTGGATGACCAGCCCCAAACAGGCCAAGCGCATCATCTTGTCGGCCGATGACCGCATCCCGGCGCGCGAGGCCCTGGCCATGGGCTTGGTCAGCCGGGTGGTGCCCGCAGGCCAGCACCTCACTGAAGCACTGCGCACGGCCCGCAGCATGGCGCTGATGGACCCCCACTTGGTGAGGCAGACCAAAAAAGCACTCAACCAAACCTACGACATCCAGGGCATGCCCACGGCGCTGCGCATGGCGCTGGACATTGACCACACCATAGAAAGCCATGGCTCACCCGACAAGCGGGCCTTCATGGACGTGGCGCGAGAGCGCGGCATGCGCCAGGCCATTGCCTGGCGGGATGCGCGCTTTGCCAAAGCCCAAGACGGCGGCGGGGCCTGAGCATGTGCGGCCAAGCAGGCCGCATCAAACGCAGCGGAGCTTGTTAGGTGATGAACACGTAATCGTCAGGCGTGAACTTGCCCGTCAAATTCCAATAGTCCAGCATGCCGAAGGGCCAGGGCTGAGAGGCGCGCCCTTTTGCATTTTTGTACCAGCTCCTGGCGCGGGGAGAGCCCCAGGAGCGCTTCAAGTTGCCCGCGTCGACCCACACGTTGTAGTCCAGAAAGGGCGCCTCTTTGCAGTTCATCGCTTTTTGCCCCGTCTCTAGCAGGTAGCGAATCGCCCGCAGGCTGTATTCGACCTGGCATTCTGACGAGAAGATGGCGCTGCCGTTGATCACCACCGCCGTGTTCGGGCCACCGGTCATGAACAAATTGGGAAATCCC
>CANHKH010000355.1 GCA_947460165.1 Comamonadaceae bacterium | reverse complement strand
GAGGCTGAAGCTCTGCTGGCCAGCGCCTGCGCGCAAGCGTGGGCCGAGGCCCAGGCCCACTGAAAGTTGTAGCCCCCCAGCCAGCCCGTGACGTCGACCACCTCGCCAATGAAAAAGAGGCCGGGCTGCGTGGACTCCATGGTCTGCGAGGACAGCTCGCGCGTGTCCACCCCGCCCGCAGTGACCTCGGCTTTGCGGTAGCCTTCGCTGCCGGTGGGCGCGAGTTGCCAGCGCGCCAGCCCCTCGGCCAAGGCCACCAGGGCTTTGTCGGGCACGTCACAAATGGGCTGCTGCAGCTTGGGATCGCGCTCGACCCAGGCCTCGGCCAGACGCGTGGGCACCAGCTGTGCCAATTCATTGGCCACTTTTTTGCGAGAACGGGCTTTGCAGCTCAAGAGGTGGTCTTGCAGGGCTTGGGCCTGCTCAAAGGCGGGCGCAAGGTTCAACCGCAGCGGCCCGCCTTCTTGCCAGTAGCTGGAAATTTGCAACACGGCCGGGCCGCTCAAGCCCTTGTGGGTGAACAGCAGGTCTTCGGCAAACACCATGTCACGGGCTTTGCCCTTGCCCGGCTGCGGGGTGGCAATCGTCACCGGCAGGGCCAGGCCGGCCAGGTGGGCAAAAGGCTGCCAGCCTTCGCCGTCAAAGACCAGCGGCACCAGGGCAGGGCGGGGTGTGACCAAGCGCAGGCCAAATTGCTGGGCCAGCCGAAAGCCAAAGTCTGTGGCGCCTATTTTGGGAATGGACAGCCCACCTGTGGCCACCACCAGTTGCGGCGCTTGCACCGTGCCCCGGTCGGTGTGCAGGCTGTACACGCCGTCGGTATGGTGGACGGCCGCCACCCGGCAGGGCTGCCAACGCTCCACGCCGCCAGCCTGGCATTCGGCCAGCAGCATGGCAATGATGTCTTCGGCCGAGTGGTCGCAAAACAGCTGGCCTTTGTGCTTTTCATGAAAAGCGATGCCGTGTTTTTGCACCAGGTCTATAAAGTCTTGTGGGCTGTAGCGCGAGAGCGCCGAGCGGCAAAAGTGCGGGTTCTCGCCCAAAAATTGCGCGGGCGTGGTGTGGCGGTTAGTGAAATTGCAGCGCCCACCACCCGAAATGCGGATTTTCTCGGCCACCTTGTCGCTGTGGTCCATCAGCAAAACCTTCAGGCCGCGCTGGCCGGCCTGGCCCGCGCAAAACAAACCGGCCGCGCCTGCGCCCACGATCACCACATCAAAAGAATGCATGGCGGCAAGTGTAGGGCGCAGGCCCTGCGCCGCGATGAATCGATCAGGCCGCGCGGCCTATGGCATCGGGGTGCGCCCAAGCCAAGGCCAAGCTGGCGGTGACCTGGCCCACCACCATCACCGCCGGGCTGGCCATGGCGTGCGTGGCCATGTCTTGCGCCAGTTGGCCCAAGGTGGTGGCCAGGTGGCGCTGCTGGGGCAAGCTGGCGTTTTGCACCACGGCCACGGGGGTGCTGGCGGGCAAGCCCGTCAACAGTTGCGCCTGGATGTGGGCCGCGCCGCTCACGCCCATGTAAATCACCAGAGTGAGTTTGGCCGTGTGGGCGGTGGCGGCCAGCGCCGGCCAGTCGGTGCCACTGTCGCCCGGTTTGGCGTGGCCGGTGACAAACACCACCCCGTGCGCGTGTTCGCGGTGTGTGAGCGGCACATTCAGCGAGCCCATGGCCGCCAGCCCCGAGGTGATGCCGTTGACAACCACCGGCTCCACGCCCGCCGCGCGCAGGCCTTCGACCTCTTCGCCGCCCCGGCCAAAAATAAAGGGATCGCCGCCTTTGAGGCGCACCACCTGCTCGCCCCGGCGCACCTCGGTGAGCATGAGTTTTTCTATAAAGGCTTGCGGCGTGGACTTGCAGCCTCCCCGCTTGCCCACATAGACCACGCGGGCGGCGGGCGAGGCCATGGCAACGATCTCGTCGCTGACCAGGTCGTCCACCAGCAGCACGGTGGCGGCCTGCAGGGCCTTCAGAGCCTTGAGCGTGAGCAGTTCAGGGTCGCCCGGGCCCGCGCCCACCAGGGTGCAAGTGCCTTGAACCTGGGTCATGGTGTGGCCTGTGAAGAAAGAAGTTGCTGGGACAGCTCATGCAGGTGTTTGACCTGCGCGGCAATGGGTGCGGGCACGGGCAGCCGACCGGCCAGCACGGCTTGCGTGTAGGCGGCGGTGGTGGCGGCGTCCACCTGGGTGGGCAAGTCGGGCAGGGCGGCCAAAGGGCCTTCTTGCTTGGCGCTCAGGGGCACTCGCTTGCCCGCCACAAAGGCGTCCATGGCGGGTTGGCGGCGCGGGTCGGCCACGGGCTCGCCCTCGGTGCCGCGCAAAAGCAAGGCGTGGGCACCCATCAGTTCAAAGGTCTGGGCCATGGAGACCGCGTACTCCGGGTGGGTGTAGCTGCCCACCACGATGGCGGGCCCCTGGCAGGGGTTCATGAGCTTGACCAGGCTGTGCGCCGGGTTGCGCAGGCCCACCACGCGGCGCACATCCAGCAGGCGCTTGAGACCAGGCAGCAGCAGCTCGGTGGCAGCAAACCCAACTTGGCCGTCGTTCAGGCTGTGCACCTGGGGCATGGCGGCCACGCCCAGGTGCTCAAGCACCTCTGAGGAGAGCACCCGCTGAGATTCCGTGGCCGTGCCGTGCACCAGCACGGGCAAGCCTTCGCGGGCCAGCAGCAGGGCCAGCAAGGGGGTGAGTGCAGGCAGCTTGCGTGCGCCGTTGTAGCTGGGCAGCACCACGCAAGGCTTGGCGCTGCTTGCGCTGCGAGGCAGGCGCTGCAGGCGGGTGTGGGTGGCGTCTAAAAAACCAGCCATTTCTTGCGGTGTTTCACCCTTGATGCGCATGGCCAGGCAAAACGCGCCCACCTCCAGGTCGCTGACGGTGCCGTCGAGCAGCTGGCCAAACAGGTCGCAAGCTTGTTCGCGCTGGAGTGCGCGTGCGCCGTCTTTGCCGCGGCCTATTTCTTTGATGTAGTGGCTGATTCCCATGGCGCGATTGTCTGTGAGCGGCAATGACTGGCGGTTATTTGCTTAACGTGAGGCGGGTGCGGCGCTGTTTGCGGGCTGGACAAGGGCTGCGCGCACCAGGCGCTGGAGCTCGGGCAGGCAAGAGCCGCACTGCGTGCCGCAGCCCAGTGCGGCCTGCAAGGCGCTCAGGGTGGGCGCGGGCAGCACGGCTGAACGGCCGCTTGCCTGTGCCCGAATCAGGGCCAGCTGCTTGTCTATGGCCGACTCTGTGACGCTCATGCAGCTGCACACCGTCTGGCTGCGGGCTGGCACCGCCACCGGTGCTTGGGCGCCGGGCAAGAGCAAGAGCCGGCCATAGGCCTGGGCGGGCAGCTCGTCTTGCAGCAGGGTTTTGATCCAGGCTTGGGCGCTGGTGTCACCGGCCAGGACCAGGCCCACCAACGCTACTTTCTCGGCCGTGCGATGCAGGCGCACGCTGCGGTGCTGGCCTTTGTTGCGGTCGGCGTAGCGCAGCACGTCCTCGCCGCTCAGGTCCAGGGCTTGCTCGATCTGCGCCAACAGTTCGGGGGTGGCGGGTTCGTGCGCGGCGGCGCGAAAGAGCACGCCACAGCGCTCGCGGCCGGGCTCGGCCAGCGGCGCGTTGTTGGAAAACGGCACGCAACTGGCAAAGGGGAAACGGGCCATCAGCGCTTGCAACTGGCGCTGCCGGCTCAGCACCTCATGGGCTGGCAGCCAGGCCATGGCCAGCAGCGACCAGGGCATGTCGGCCTTGAGAATTTTGACGGCGGCGTGCTTGAGCTCGGGCTGCTTGGAGCTGGGGCAGTAGGCCGAGGTGGTCAAAGCGTTCACCCCGGCCAAGGGCGTGCCCTGGCTGGACTGGCCGCTCAAGTACTCCGAACCCCAATGCATGGCAATGAAAGCCTGGGTGACCGCTATTTCTGGTGAGGCCTCGACCGGCAGCACGATGGCGCCGCGCTTGGAGCTCACCTGCACCAAGTCGCCTTCTTGCAGCAGGCGCCTGGCCATGTCTTGCGCATTCATTTGCACCACCGGCTCGGCCACATGGCCAAACAGACGGCCCAGCGTGCCGGTGCGGCTCATGCCGTGCCACTGGTCGCGCAGGCGGCCGGTGGTCAGCGAAAACGGAAAGCGCGACTCACGCGGCTCGGCCACCGGTCGGTAAACCGTGTTCACAAAACGCGCCCGGCCGTCGGCGGTGGGGAACACGCCGTCTTCGTACAAACGAGCCTTGCCTTGGGTTTGGCCCTCGGGCAGCGGCCATTGCTGGGGGGCTTGTTCGAGCT
>CANHKH010000354.1 GCA_947460165.1 Comamonadaceae bacterium | reverse complement strand
TCCACGCGCCGGTGCTGGTGTTGAGCGTGAAGTTGCCGTAGGTGCCTTGCAAGCTGCCAGGCGTTTGCAACACAGCTTGGCCCGCGTCGGGGTCGGTCACAGTGATGGTGCCGTTGGCGTTGAACAGCGTGTCTTCGGTCACGCTGCCGGTGAAGCTGCCGCCCAGCACAGCCTGGTCGCTCACGCCGCGCACGGTCACGTTCAGGGTCTGGCTGGCCGTGCCGTCCTTGCTGGTGACGATCAAGCTGTCGACCTTGGTATCACCCGCGTTCAGCGCGTTGGTGGCGGGTTTGGTGTTGTCCAGCGTGTAAGTCCAGGCACCGGTGTTGGTGTTGAAGGTGAAGTTGCCATACATGCCCACCAGCGATGCGGGTGCCATGAAAGTGGCTTCGCCGGTGTCCACGTCGGTCACGGTCAAGGTGCCGCTGGCCACGGTGGTGGGCGCGTCTTCGGTCAGGTCGCCGGTGTTGGGGCCGGTGATGGTGGCCTTGTCGTTGGCACCCGTGATGTTGACCACGATGTCTTTGGTGGCGGTGCCGTCGAAACTGGTCACGCTGAGCTTGTCGCTCGCTTGCTGGCCTGCGCTCAGGGCCTGGGTGACGGCCTTGGAATTGTCCAGGGTGTAGGTCCAGGCGCCGGTGCTGGCGTTCAGCGCAAAAGTGCCGTACACGCCCACCAGGCTGGCGGGTGTTGGCGTTTGCAGCGAGGACTGGCCTGCGTCAGGGTCGGTCACGGTGACGGTGCCGATGGCGGTGTTGGGGACCAAGTCTTCGATCACGTCACCGGTCATCAAACCGCCCAAGGTGGCGTTGTCTGGCACTGGTGTGACGGTGATGGCCACGGTGTCGGTGTCGCTCGCGCCTTGGCTGTCGGTCGACACGATGGTGAGTGTGTCTGGGCCGTTGTAGTTGGCATTGCCGGTGTACTTGACGCTGGCCAGTGCAGCGTTGATTTGCGCTTGGGAGCCTTCCAGCGTGATCATGCCGCTGTCGTTCAGGCCCGCGATGATGCGGGCACCACCCGAGGTGCTCACGGTCAGGGTGCCTTGCTCAACGCTGATGCGGGTGGTGGCCAAGTTGCCGTCGGTGTCAGTCACGCTCAGGCCACTGACGGTGATGGCGATGTCTTCTGACACGCTAACGCTGGCGGGAGTGGCGTTGACGGGGGCGACGTTGGACGAACCCACCACCACGTTGAAGGTGTCGTTGGCGCTCAAACTGCCATCGCTGGCGGTGACTTTGATGCTGAGCGTGCTGCCTGCTGTGCCTGCGCTCAGGGTGCCGGTGATGGCCCCGGTGCTGGTATTGATGCTCAGGCCTTTGGTGGACAAGGCGCTGCCGTCTGCGAAGGTGGCGCTGTAGCTGAGCGTGGCGTTGTCCACGTCGGTGAAGCTGCCTGCGGGCACGGTCCAGTTGAAGGCAAGGCCTTCAGTGCCCGTGGTGTCGGCCAGCACGTTGGCCAGGATGGGTGCGTCGTTGGCACCGTTGACGGTCACCGTGATGGTGGCCGTGCTGGTCAGGCCGCCCGGGTCTTTGACGGTGTAGGTGAACTGCTCACTGACGTTGGTGCCCGTGTTCAGGGCCTGCACAGTGGCGTTGTTCTGGTTGACCGTGTAGCTGTAGCTGCCGTCGGCACCGATTTTGAGTGTGCCGTAATCGCCCACCACGGTTTGGCCGTTGGCGCTGTTGGTGCCTGCAGTCACGGCGCTGGCGGTGCCGCTGGTGCCTTTGGCGATGGCGCTGACCACCAAGGAGCTGTTGGCATCGTTGCTGTCGGTGTCGTTGGCCAACACTTTGTCCACCACGCTGTCAATGCCGGGGTTGACGCCCACTGTGGCGTTGCCCACACCACCGGCTTCGGTGGCGATGGCGGTGTCGGGGTTGGCCACGGGGGCACCTGCATCCACCACGCGCAAGGTGACCGCATTGCCGCTGTAAGGCGTGCTGCCGCCGTTCTTGGTGCCAGACACGTCCACGGTGGCGCCCGAAGTGGGGGCCACAGCAGCCGAGTCGTCGACCAGGCGGGCGGTCAGGTCTTGCTTGTTGGTCAGCGAGGTGTTGGTGGCCGAGGGCACAAAGCGGATCAAGTCGGTCTTGGCCAGGAACACCGAGGTGCTGTCGGACAAGCCTGCGGCCAAATTTACCCAAGTGGTGCCGCCGTTGGTAGAGTACTGATACTTGCCTAAGCTGGTTAAGTCGCTGACCGTGCCTGCCGAGGTGATGACCACGCCACGCATGGTGTCGAAATCGGCATCAGTGTAGGTGGGGCCGAACAGGGCTTCGACGGTTTGGGCGGCGGTGTTGCTCGTGACATCAGATACGGTGACTCTAAAGAACGAACCACCTGCTGAATTCGTCATGTCATTCATGACACTGAAACTCGTGATGCCACCAGACACAGAAGAACCGTTGATGGTGATCGTGCCATCAATGCCGATACTGTCAATATTCAACAGCTGATAACCATCGGCTGAAAGTACTGGGGTAACGGGCGCTTTTGTCGCCGTATTGACCACATTGCTGATCATGCTTGTGGTTAATTTGAACGGTTGGCCATTGACGAAGACGCGCACGGTCTCCACAAAACCAGCAGTGACGCTTCCAAGCGCTGCAAAATCGAGCTTGACTGAAGACACAGGATTGTTAAAGACAAAATTTCTTGTCTCATCGACATTCTGTCCAAGCCAGAAATCGTAGTTAGGGAATTGCGACGGCTGAGGGTTTACGTTGTATGGACCGCTCACAGTCGCAGTGGTTGTCCCAAACATGGGTATGTTTGCAGCGTTGGCGCCGAAGTTATAAAAGCTATCTACAGCAATTGCCGCTCCGAACGCATCCGCCACTACCACTCCATCGGCATCCGAAGACACCGGTGCGCGGTTGAGCAGGTTCACGGTCACGGTGTTGCCGCTGAATGCGGTGGTACCGCCGTTAACGTTGGCAGGTACGGTGGAGCCAGTAGACGCAGCGGTCAAACTGGCAGTGCCCGTGAGGGTGGAGCCGTCGATCAAACGCACGGTCAAGTTTTGCGGATTAATGACTTCCACACCGGTGGCACCGGCGTAGCGGATCAGGGCGGTTTTGTCGGCGTAGACCGCTGTGGTGTCGGTCAAGCCGCCGGCCACGTTGGTCCAAGTGACACCGCCGTCTTTGGACAACTGGTACCTGCCGAAGGTGGTCAAGTCGCTGACAATACCGGCTGACGTGATGGCCACACCTTTGAAGGTACCTGTATCAGTGCTTGCTGTGTTGGCATCGGTGAAGCTGGCCGCAAACAAACTATCGATGGTCACGGCTTGGCTGTAGGCCACGCTGGCGGTGGTCGACGATGTGGCGTTCGTCACGTTGATGGCCTGGTCCACAAACACGGTTGCGCCGTTGAGCGTGTAGGCCTTGTAGGTGTGAGCGGCCAGGAAGTTGTAGGCGCTGCCATAAGCCGTGCTCAGGCTTGCGGCAGTTTGCACCACGCCCACATTCCAGCTGGCCAGGTTAACCAAGTTGAGCGTGTCGAGCGCATTACCGCTGACCACAACCATCTTGGACTCGTCGGCCAAGGTGCCAGCCACATCGGTCGCACCCGACAAGGCAGCCACACCAGCCCAGTTGAGCTTGAGCGTGTTGGTGGCCACACCGGTCATGTCGATGCTGCTGAAGTTCTTGACCCGCGCACGCACAGCGGCGTCGGTCAAGTCCAGCGTGGTGGCGGTGGCGGTGCTGGCCAACTGCAAGAAATTCACCCCGCTGCCGCCGTCCACGTTCATCACACCAGCGTTGAAGCTGTTGAAGATGACCGTGTCGTCGCCTGCACCGGCATACACCTTGTCGGTGCCGGAGGCGGCTGTTGTGGCGGCTGCGGCGATGTTGAAGGTATTGTCTCCGTCTGTGCCCGTGAAGACGTTGGCTGCGGTGGTGCCCGTGAACCCCGTGACGTCGGCCACAGTACCTGCAGTGATCTGTGTCGAGGACAAAGAATCGATGACGATCAACCCGCCCTGAGCACCCATAGCGGAGTTGGCTCCGTTGATGCTCAAAATCACAGTCGCTGTTGTGCCCGTTGCGGTGAATGTGGACGAGGCTGTCTGCCAGCTATCCGACAAGCCGCTGCTGGTGTAAGTTTTGGTCACACCATCGATGGACATATTGAGCTGGCCGCCCTTGGCTGTCCAAGTGGTTCCATTATTAATACCGGCCTGCTGCCATTCAACGGCATAGGTGTAGGTTTGGCCTAACACAAGCCCAGTGAGGTTGGTGCTTATCGCCTCCGAG
>CANHKH010000353.1 GCA_947460165.1 Comamonadaceae bacterium | reverse complement strand
CTCGGCCCAGTGGGCCGACGGCCTGCTGGACAACCCGCCAGGCCGCTCCATTGTCCCAGGCGATCTGGTCGACTTTATTTCCTTGTCCTCACTGATGGATTGAGCCCATGCAGGTGCAGATCAAATACTTTGCCTCTTTGCGCGAGGCCTTAGGGCCCGGCGAGCGGCGCGACACGCCCGCGGCCACCGTGGCGCAGCTGCGCGACGAACTCATTGCCCAGGGCGGCGCCCACGCCCAGGCGCTGGACCGCCAGCGCCCGGTGCGCGCCGCGCTGGACCAGACCATGTGCGACGAGTCCAAGCCGCTGAGCGAGGGCTGCGAAGTGGCGTTCTTCCCGCCGGTCACGGGCGGCTGAGCCGATGTTGCAGGTCCAGCGCCTGCCATCGCGCTTCTATGCTGGGGCTGGCCTGTGTCATAGGTGGTCGCACTGCCGGGCTGCCATGGCCTTGCATCGCCAGGGCGGCCTTCAGTGGGCCTGGGTTGGGTTCAGCAAACGCCGTCTCGATCAGCGGCACCAAGTCGCGCCACAGCTGTCTTGCCTCTATCAGTCGGCCTGCCTGCAGGTGCTCGTAGAGCCTCACCCAACGGCCCGGATCAAGGTGTGCGCTAGCGCTGATGCATCCCGCGCCACCCTGCGCCAGGTGAGCGAACGCCTGCAAGTCTTCGCCTGACATCACCTGAAGGCGTTCTTCGTGCATCAGAGCCAGCGTCTTGCCCAGGTCGCCGCTGCAGTCCTTGATGCCAGCGATATTCGGATGCTGGCTCAGTTGGCGCAACAAGTCCCGTGGCATGTTCGCCCCGGTCCGATACGGAATGTCGTAAATCACCACCGGCGCTGGCGCAGCGTCGGCCAGTGCCGTGAACCATGTGTGCAGCCCCGCCGGCGCCGGCCGGACATAAGGGGGTGCAGCCAGAAGTACCGCGTTCAAGGCAAGACCCTCTTGCTCAGCGATGGCCCGTATCCATTGGAGGTCCTCCAGTGCTTCGGTCAGGCTATGGCCACCCGTACCCAGCATCAGGGGCAAGCCCGCAGCCCGTGTGGCCACCGTGCGCCAGCATGCCGCTCGTTCGGCGCGGGTCAAGGCAGCCGCTTCGCCTGTGGTGCCGCCAATCACCAGGCCGTGCACACCTGCGGCTTGGCAGTGCGCAGCCAGGCCTCCAAGACTGGGGTGATCCACTGGCAGCCCAGGCTGCTCAAGGAAGGGTGTGATCAGGGGTATCCAGATTCCGCAAAGCCTTTGCGGTGTAGAGAGTTCGGGCATCGTGCGTCCTTTCAGAAGTGACCGAAGAATCACCGCCGAACATGGAACGCCTGAACAAAGGGAAGTCAACCACCCATCGGTTCCGTCGCTCACCTGACGACGGAACCTCAGCTCCGGTCAGATGAGCTGTGGTTTTTTGCTTTTCTTGTGGCTGGACGTCACGCAGACCCGGGCCGCCACGTTGGGTGGCAGGAGCAAGGGGTCGGTAGACGCAAGCGCAAGCATTTGAGGCATTTTAGGGTCCACCGGTGCCACAATTCCTGCTGCTCTTGCTCTCTTTTGCGCGTCGCCACACATGAACCAGACCACTCATACTCGCGTTTTGATCCAGACCGAGGATTTCGACCTCAGTGCCGAGGTTGCCGCCCTGCGCGCCGAGGACAAGCGCGTGGGCGCGGTCTGCAGCTTCGTGGGCACGGTGCGCGACCGCCACGCCGACCTGGAGCGCAGCACCACCGTGGCGCACGGCGAGGTGCAGTCGCTGGAGCTCGAGCACTACCCCGGCATGACCGAAAAAGCCATCGAGGCCATGATCGACGAAGCGATGCAGCGCTTTGACATCTACGCCGCCCGCGTGGTGCACCGCGTGGGCCTCATGCACCCCACCGATCAAGTCGTGCTGGTGGCCGTGAGCTCGGCCCACCGGGGCGAGAGCTTTCAGGCCTGCGAGTTCCTCATGGACTACCTCAAGACCCAAGCGCCTTTTTGGAAAAAAGAAGTCACGCCTGAGGGCGCGCGCTGGGTCGATGCGCGGGTGGCCGATGACGCTGCGCTGGCGCGTTGGGGCTTGACGCTGAGCAACGGCTGAGCAACGGCTGAGCCTGCCCACAAAACGCTACGGCGGTTAGGGTGGGGCTTGTCAAGATGGCCGACCGGTGGGACAGTGCAAGCGTGTGCATGCGGAGGACATCATGAACGTGCAGGAACGCGACCAGCTTTTGCAGTTTTTACATGCGGTGCAGCGCTCGCCCGCCTTGCCCAGAGATGCGGTGGCCGAGGCCTTGATCCAGCAAAAAATCTCTGAAGGCGTCTCGCCCTACGACCTGGTGCAGCGCGCCCTGGGCTTGACGCTGGCCCTGCAAGCCACGCAAGCGCGCCTGGCCCAGTTGCAGGCGCAGATTGAGGCGCAGTCTGCTCTTGCGGCCCAGTCCGGAACCGCAGCGTCCATGCCCAGGAGCCCCAGTGCTGCTGCGCCTGAGTCCCCTGCCTCTGCGTCCAGGCAGGCCCACAGCCTGTGGGGCCAGGGCTTGCTTGGGCAAATCGGTGGCACGGCCGTGGGTGTGGCCGCAGGCGTGGTCGCCGGTGGCTTGCTGCTAGAGGGCTTGCAGCAGTTGCTGGGGGAGGGCGCAAACGCTGCGACGCCAGGCCCTCAAGAGGGTCTGGCCGACGCCGGCCCTGGCCTGTGGGACCTGGGCGACGACTGGACTTGAGGGCGGCTGGCCCCGGTCTGGCCCTCGTTGCGTATCACCTGCTGCGCGGCCCCGTCGAATCCGGCTCAGCCCGCAGATGGCTGGGCTTTGAAGCCTGCGAGTCAGGTTTTTTGAATTTGTTGGAGACAAGCCTGCCTGCGATTCTTGGTGCGCGGGAATTTTTGTTGCCCCGCACGATTCGCTTGCAGGCTTGTCTCTTACAAGGGAAAAGCCGGGTCTTTGTATTTGGAGCTAAGCCTGCTGGCGATGTGTTGCCTGGTCCCGTGGGTTTATCGCAGTTGCACCTGCAGCCGCAGTTGATAGCCCTCGTTGCGTATGACATGCAGTGCGCTCCCGTCAAATCCTGCGCCAATGAGCTTTTTGCGCAGCCGGGTCATCTTGACCGCCAGATTGGACAGGCTGGCGCCTTGCAGTTCGGTGCTCGATATTTTGAGCAACTGCCAGTGCGCCAGCCTTTGCTCGGGGGCGCGTGCCAGCGCCGAGAGCAGCGCCACCTCGCCAGCGCTCAGTTCAATCGACCCGCTGGGGCCCAGGGCCTTGAGCTCGGCGACCTGCACGGTCAACATGGCTTGTGGGTTGGCCCTGGCTAGGTGTGCGCTCAGCCGTCGCTCCAGGGACTTCACTGCCGCGCTCAGCTCTTCGATGCTGACGGGCTTGGCCAGGTAGATGTCGGCGCCCGCCTCGTAGCCCGAGATCTTGTCATGCGCCGTATCGCGTGCGGTCAGCATCAGAATGCCCAGCCCGGGCTGGGCGCTGCGCAAGCGGCGCGCCAGGCTGACGCCGTCCTCGCCGGGCAAATTCAGGTCGACCACCAACAAATCGATCGCAGGCTGCGCGCTTCCATCGCTCAGGTCTTCGGCGCAGGACATGCCCACGGTTCGGTGCCCCATCGCGCTCAGCACCTCGACGATGGCCTCGCGCAGGTCCTGGTTGTCCTCGACCACGGCAATGTTCAGATGGGCAGCCACAGCTCAAACCTCACTTTCGCGTTCTGGGCTTGGTAGCGCAGCTCACCGCCCAGGCGTTTGGCCAGCATCGCTGACAGATACAGGCCCAGGCCCGTGCCAGCCAGTCGCGATGCGCCCGGGCCGCGCCAGTATTTTTTGAACACAAGTGCCGGGTCCGGCCGCCCTGCCTCGCCGGGGATGTTGCTCACGCTGATGCTCAGGCCAGCGATTTCGCCGCGCGACTGTGGCTGGGCGCTCAGTTCAATCACGCTGGCCTGGGCGCGGTACTTCAAGGCGTTGTCCAGCAAATTGCCCAGGATCACTTCCAGCAGCTGCCGGTCCGTGGCGCAATCGGGCAGCTTGGCGTCTGCGCTGAGTTCAAAGTCGGCACCATCAGACAGGGGCTCGCTGAGCTCTTGCAGCAAGGTCTGCACCTTGACCGGGGCGCGCTGCGGGACAGAGTCGCTGGCCTCGTAGGCGCCGCTGATGGCGCAGCGGCGAATGATGCTTTGCATGCCGTGGATGGCACGGTAGCCTCGCTCGCGCATGGGGGAGGTGGGCTCCAGGCTGCCTATGGCCAGATGGGCGGTGGTCAGTGCGTTGTTCAGCTCGTGCGTGAGCATGGTCAT